>JBAOIA010000012.1:0-300000 GCA_037045145.1 Bacteroidia bacterium | reverse complement strand
GAAAATTGGGTGACTTTCTTGAAATTTCGCAGTTGCTTTTTCGTAACAACACATTGTATGAGTCAAGCGCTGTTGCATGGAGTTCAAGTAATAATAAATTTGCATTTGGGTTCGACTCTTTGCCAAAAGTTACTTTTTCCGGAATGACATTACGATGTTTTGGAAAGGGTGATAGCTCTGCTATAGAAGGAACAAAAGGAGTTTATTATCCCAATAACCTTATGTTTTATGGCGATGGAGGGACAGTGAATTTTACTCGTGTAGGAATAAGTGTTTCGGAAGCAAATGCCATTGTCAAACGTTATGCTATCAATTTAAAAGGATCGGAATATGCAATGGATTCTGTTGCGTTTACCTACAAGAAATATTTTGATCAGGAGCTTAAGGGTCGTTACATTGATAAATTGTTGGCTAACGTAAACGACTCCAATGCTACATACCCAAGGTTTTACTCTTATGCTGCCAATCTCGACATAAAGAATATGGTGAAAGATGCCGATTACAAAGGTGGGTTTTCATTGCAGGGAAGTAAAATGGTAGGCTCAGGCAACAGACGTCAGGATGCATCAATCACTTTTAATTTAAATGGCAAACCTCAGTTGAAATTGCTTTCTCAGGGTTTTATTTTTCGTCCTGACAGAATAGTTTCTGTAAATGCTGCAGCTGTAATTTACTGGGAGAAGGATTCAATTTATCATCCCGGAGTTGAGTTTAAATATATTTATGGTGATAAAACAGTAACACTTACAAAGAATGGTCAAACAGCAATCAATAGCCCCTATTTTGACAGCTATCATAAAATGGATCTTGATTTTGATCAGTTGATATGGAAAATTTCAGACCCATTGATGGATCTTAAGATGATTTCCGGTGGTGGCGAAAGTAAGTTGAAATTTGAGTCAGTAAATTTCTTTTCACGACAGCGTTTTGATAAAATACAAGGACTCTCTGAAGTACATCCGCTTTTTAAAATTAAGCAATATGCAGAGGAGCATAATGTAAAAGTTATCAGTGTGCCGGAGTTTTCTGAATATATGAAACTTACTGAAAATACAGTACGCAATCAAATTCTTCAATTATCATCATTAGGATTTATTTCTTATGATGCCGATGCGGATAAGTTTATTGTCAAAGACAAGGTGATGTACTACCTCAATGCGCGCACCGGTAAGGTTGATTATGATGAGTTGAAAATTGAATCCATGATTTCAGGATTGTCTAATGCAACCATCAACTTATTGAATTTTGATATAAATATGCGTGGTGTAAGTCATGTATTAATCAGTGATTCGCAGGAAGTTTATATTCAGCCTTTGGATCAGGAAATGACACTTAAAAAAAATCGTGACATTGTTTTCAATGGGCGTGTCCATGCAGGAAGACTTGATTTTTACGGTAAAGAGTTTACTTTTAACTATGCCGATTTTAATATTGACTTAAAAAATGTGGATTCACTGCGATTTAAAGTTCCGTCAGACACTGTTGATGAAAGAGGAAGGAAAAGACTCATTCCTATTAAAAGTATTTTGCAACAGTTGAACGGAAAACTTTCTATTGATAATCCAACCAATAAGTCAGGGTTTGTTCCAAATGAAGAATACCCCATTTTTGTTTGTACCAACAAGTCTTTCATTTACTATGATTATCCTGAAATATTTGGTGGTGTATATAAACGCGATAAGTTTTATTATCATCTCGATCCATTCAGCATTGACAGTCTCAACACACTTACCAAAGAGGGACTGGTGTTTGAAGGAAGTATGGTATCCGCAGATATTTTTCCTGAATGGCGCCAGCAACTTACGGTGCAGCGAGATTACTCTCTGGGATTTGTTACCAACACGCCCGATGCCGGATTTGCAGCCTATAGTGGCAAAGGGAAATATCGTCAGCAAATCAGTTTAAGTCACGAAGGATTCCTTGGAAAAGGGGAGGTGGATTATTTGAGCAGCACTTCAAAATCAAACAACATTATTTTCTTTCCTGACAGCATGCATGCCGTTACTCAAAGTTTTGCGGTAAGAAAGGAACAGGTTGGTGCTACACGTTTTCCTGACGTTAAGAATGAAGATGTGTTTGTTAACTGGCGACCTAAAAATGATAAGATGTATGTGTTTAAAAGAAGCAAAGATTTTGTGTTGTTTAATGGTGAAGCAATCCTCGATGGAAACTTAGTGTTGATGCCTTCAGGAATTAATGCCAATGGCATTATCCGCTATCAACAGTCTCAATTAATCAGCAATAATCATTTTATTCACGAACACAGCTATGGGTCAGATTCTGCAGAATTTAAACTCAATACAGATGCCGGTGATTTGATGGCATTGCATACACAAAATGTCAAGGCTAATATTGATCTTGATAAACGTATTGGGGATTTCAGCAGTAAAGGTGATAAAGCTAAAGTTGAATTTCCTGTCAATGAATACATTTCTTTCATAAGAGATTTCAAATGGTTTATAGATAAATCAGAACTTGAATTTGGTGGTTCAGATGCAAGTGCTGACAAGGCAAATGAGTTTGTTTCTGTAAACAAACAACAGGATTCCTTGCGTTGGGATGCACCATTGGCAACCTACAATCTAAAGTCATACTTACTTAAAGGGTTTAAGGTGAAGGAAATTTTGGTAGCGGACGCCTCAGTAATTCCTGACTTGGGAAATGTTGTCGTAGAGCGCAATGCTGTCATGCGGCCATTAGTTAATAGCAAGGTAATAGCCAATACTACTTCACGCTATCACACTATGCTTAATACAAATATTACCATTCAAAGCAGAATGAATTATTCGGGTGATGGTAATTACGAATATATGGATCAGACAAAGGTGAAACATAAAATTAAGCTTACACAGATTGGAGTGGACACGTCAAAACAAACATTTGCCATTGGCGAAATCCCAGATTCATCTCGGTTTTTTATTAGCCCGACAATTCAATATAAAGGTAAGTTAAGAATTAATGCGCCAAAAGAAAATCTCTACTTCAATGGATTTGCAATTGTTAATCATCACTGCAATACTTTTGAACACAATTGGTTTGGCTTTGCGGGTGACATTGACCCTAAAGGAGTGAACATTCCGATTCAAAGCCCAGCTAACGAAAGTTTGCAGAAACTTTATTCAGGAATTTATTTCGGCAGCGACAGCACCATGATGTATCCTGCATTTTTATCAATGAAGAAGCATAGTTCAGATGCAGAAGTTATTTCTGCTGAGGGTTATCTGACCTTTGATAATAATTCTCAACAATATAAAATATCTGGTACCATACCTGGAACAGATTCAACCAAATCGGCAAGTGTTATTACTAACACTGTTATTCTTGATGATAAGCGATGTCAGTTAATTGGGGAGGGCCGCATAAATCTCACTCAGGATTTTGGTCAGCTTTCGATTACGAATTTTGGTATGGTTAACTATTCAACGATTAATGACTCTATAGGGTTTGATGCAGTTATGGCAGCAGACTTTATGTTTAATGATGATGCACTAAAACAAATGGCCGAAATGTTTAACTCTATTCCTGCATTGCAGCCATTTATGGATGACAGACCTGTTTATAGAAATGCTTTAACTAATATGATTGGAAAAAACAAAGCAGAAAAGTTGTTGAATGAAACAGGATTATATGGTTCTGCACGAAAAGTTCCTTCCGAGTTGCAGCATACTTTGGTGCTTAGTGAGCTTAAGTTTTATTATAATAAGGAGCGTGCCTCTTATATCTCTGTTGGAAATATTGGTCTTGGAGTTATTGGTAAGACTTATGTAGGCAGAATGGTAAAAGGAAAAGTTGAGATAATGCGAAGACGTAGTGGTGATGTATTGAACATTTATCTGGAAGCATTACCTGATATGTGGTACTATTTTAATTATCAGCGTGGTGTTTTACAAACAATTTCTTCTGATGAAAAGTTCAATAAGCCAATTGATGAAATGAAACCTGAAAAACGAGTAGCATCAGAAAAAGGCGGACTTGAACCCTATCAGTTTATGCTTGCCACAGAAAGAAAGAAGAATGAGTTCTTGAAGAGAATTAAAGATGCTGACTTGTAAGATTGGAATTAATAAATTTTATGTATTTATTTTGAATCTTTAAATTATTTAAAGTCTAATAAGTAAAAATTATTGGATGCAACGAGAACATCATTATAAGGCAAATATTGTTTGGACAGGAAACACAGGATACGGTACCAAAGATTATTTAAGCTATGATAGAAGTTATCTTGTAAAAATTGAGAATAAGTCTGACTTGCATTGTTCTTCTGATCCGGCATTTCGGGGTGATAAGACTAAATACAATCCGGAAGAATTGTTGTTGGCTTCATTGTCATCATGCCACATGTTGTGGTATCTGCATCTATGCTCCGATGCTGGTGTTGTTGTCAAAAGTTATTCAGATAATGCTACCGGTATTATGAATGAAACTTCAACCGGTGCCGGACAATTTGAATCAGTAACACTTAATCCGCTTGTAATAATAACAGATGCTTCTAAAATGGATTTTGCAATTTCATTGCATAAAAAAGCCAATGAGTTGTGTTTTATTGCAAACTCTGTAAATTTTAAAATTTATCATAGTCCTATTATAACTCTTGAAACCGGATGAATGTAAGTATTCACCTTATTGAAAATGCTGTTTTAACATTCCTTCAAGACCGAAACACACAGTACTTTATGATTTTTTCATATTTTAGCTGCGTTTTGGTACTATTATAGTTAATGTCAAAATAAAATATAAAAACATATTCAAATGAAAAACACATTCTTTACAATGGCATTTGTTCTTTGTGCTTTTTTTGTCAAAGCACAATCATCTAATGTTATATTATTCACTGAAAACGGTGAGAAATTTTATGCAATTCTAAATGGTGTCAGACAGAATGCAAATCCTGAAACAAATGTGAAAGTAACAGGGCTTAATGCAAATTTCTACAAATTAAAAGTGATTTTTGAAGATACTAAGTTGGGTGAGAAGGATTTTAATCTTGCATTTAACCCCGGCATGGAAACTACATTTAGCATTAAGTTTATAGCTAAAAAGAACAGCTATAGCCTGCGCCCTTTAAGTGAAGTGCCTTTGGCACAAGCGCTTCCTCCGGCAGCTAACCAAACTGTTGTTGTTTACAGTGAAATACCAGCCCCGCCACCTGCTGCATCAACGGTGACTCATACAACAACAACCACAACAACAGATGGAACACCCATACCTGGTGATAATGTGAATGTAAACATTGGTTTAAATATGAATGAAACGGGTGGTGGTATCAATATGAATGTTTCCGGTGGTACTATGCAAACTACTACCCATACTACAACTACTACAGTTACACATACCACTACATCAGAGCCGCCTCCGGTAGCACCTGCACCACCTGCACCCGTTGTTTATCTGCCGGGTTATAATGGTCCTTATGGTTGTCCTGTCCCGATGGCACCACAGGATTTTTCTGACCTTAAACAATCAATTTCTTCAAAGTCATTTGAAGACAGTAAAATGACCATTGCAAAACAAGTGCTTAGGAGCAATTGTCTTTTCACCTCTCAGGTAAAGGAACTTATGGGTCTCTTTACATTTGAAGAATCTAAATTGGATTTTGCAAAGTATGCCTATGATTTTACTTATGATATAGGAAATTATTTTAAAGTTAACGATATGTTTACCTTCGAGTCGTCAATAGATGATTTGAATAATTATATCAATAGTAAACATTAAGAAATTAATTATTTAAAAAGGCCGGGAACATTTGTTGCCCGGCCTTTTTTATTGCAAATGCCTTAAAGATTACTAAATGTACTATATAACTTCTGTAAATAACTTTTTGCAGATATCGTGTCTGCAATTGCATAATATGGTCTTTTATAAATGAATTTTTTATTACTCAAATCATACACAAATGTACAACTGTCTGTTATCCATCCTTCGGCATCATCCATACACAAATAAGCAAAGCCGTGTCGCTTGCGGTTAAGTAAATCGTTGCTCCAGTTAAACATACCTGCATTTAAACCTAATTGATGCATTAGAGTAGCCGGGATATCGTGATGTGAACCGGTGCTGTAAACATTTTTATTTTTATAAATATTTTTTACAACATTGCCAGCCATTACCATTGGAATGTGCCTTATGTAATGACTGTAGTACGACCTGTCGCGAGGAATTTTATTGCCATGATCTGCGACTACAACAAATAAAGTATTTTTAAACCAAGGTTCTCTTTTTGCCATTGTCAAATAATTCCTTAAACTATGGTCTGCATACCATGCAGACCCTTTAAACAATTCATTCGGGTTTTCATTTCCAAAAGGTGATTTCATTGGAATATCGTAAGGCTCATGCGAGCTTAATGTCATCACAACAGAAAAGAAAGGCTCTTTAGTCTGATTTAAATCGTTCAGATTTTTTTCAAAAACAAATTCATCGTGTGCTCCCCATTTGGCACTCAATTGCTTTTGTTTAAATTTCTTTTTACCGGTTATTTGTTCAAACCCCAAGTTGACTAAATAAGTGTTCAGGTTTGAAAAGTCAAGATCGCCACCATAATAAAAAGAAGTGCTGTAGCCTTGCTTCCTAAGTTCAGCAGGTAAGGAGGGGAGTTTAGCAGTCTTATCCGGAAAGCGCATTATGGATTGATTAGGCTGAGCCGGAAATCCACTAAGAACTGCCACAAATGCCTGATCTGTACGTGCACCACTGCTGTAAATATTTCTAAAAGATAATCCATTGTGAATCAATGAGTCTATTGTGGGCGAAACACCGGCTTCACCACCCATAGCACCAACAACATCAGCTGAAAAGCTCTCCAGCATAATGATTACAATATTTGGTCTTTTATTGTTCAGCACCGACATTATATCAACAGGTGTTTGAAATAGCTTTTTTACATTCTCTTCAGCAAACTCATTACTATAAAATTTGTAAAATGCAGCATTTTCACTTTTAGTTTGATTGAGATTGTGTCCCAAGTGCCAAGCCGGATTTGTGGCAATGTGATTGAGTGTGATATTTTCACTGAAAGCAGCTGCACTCTCATTTACTGGCAGCATCTGCAAGCCACCACGAAACATGATTACCAACAGTATTCCTGTGACAGTAAATTGAAATAAAGATTGAATAATTGAAAGTTTAATATCAAAAAAGTGTTTTGTGATTTTTCTGAATATATACCAGGCAAGCAGAAATAGAAGTGTAATGAATATGATGCCTCCAAACAATTCAAAGTTATTTATCGACAAAAACATCTGCCGCCAGTCTGCAAGAAATGTCAGAGCACGGTAGTTGATAAGCACACCCCATGAACGATATAGAAAAAGATTGCTGACATGCAATAGAATTAAGATAAACAATATGATTCCATTGTAAGTAAAAAATAATTTTTTAATAAAATTATTACCTGTCACAACATACAATAGCAATAAAATTAACGACAGGGCAGAAATATATGCAGTTGCGGAAATATCTAACCTTATGCCATAAAGTAATGTTAATGGCAATTCATTCAGTTGAATATTTGCTGAGTTAAACTGCAGAAACAGGAAAAAGATGATTCTGAAAATACTGAAGAACAACAGCCAGTAAATGGTCAGCTTTAGAAAATTTGTAATCAAACGCATGTTAATCTGCTTTAATTAATTTTCCGTTGCCTGTGCCTTCATGTACAACACTGTCGGGATTACCGAAGTAATATATGTCGCCTACATAAGAAATTTTAGCTGTGAGCCATTGTTTAGCTCTGACATATTCTTTGTTAGCACCTTTGTTTTCTGTAAAGGTAACATCTGTATTCAAGTTGCTTGCATCAGTAATGCCGTTGCCGTTATTGTATAAATAATGCACTCCAACATAGCCATGAAATACAAAATCAGCGGGTCCGGTATGTATGTTTGTCCGCACTGCTTCTGCGTTAAATAAAAAAGTTACCTTGCCTGATGCGCCCCAATTGTTGAATATAAACTCATTATGTCGAATAGTGTCCATTAGGTCAATATTACCTGAGCCATTTAAAGTTAGCTCTTCAATATCAGGCATCCATACTGTAACTGTAAATTTATTTTTAAAGCTGCGAACCCAGTTGCATACATTTTCGTTTCTGATGTAAAGCATGCTGTCTTTTACTTCTGTGGTTATGCCTTCAATTAATTTTGAACCTGCCTTTACTTCAACTTTAAAATCATAACCAGGATAGATTTTTACATTTACATTATTACTTGCTTTAATACGGTTGAATCCTGTAATATTTCTTATTTCTGATTTGTCATTTCCCGTTCCCTTAAAGCAATCTAACATGTGGTCTTTCTGACAAGAGCAAAAGACAAACATCATAAGGATATAAATCCAATTACTGATTTTTGCCATAGGCCAGAATAATCTCTTTAACTAAACGATGACGCACAACATCACTTGCATCAAGGGTAATAAAATCAATACCATGAATATTTTTCAAAATTTTCATTGCCTGAATCAATCCAGATGGTTGTTTGTTAGGCAAGTCAATTTGTGTTACATCACCTGTGACAATAAACTTTGCAGCAGGCCCCATTCTGGTAAGAAACATTTTTAGCTGACTCTCTGTTGTGTTTTGTGCCTCATCAAGAATAACAAAAGCATGGTCTAATGTACGACCACGCATAAATGCCAAAGGCGCTACTTCAATAACTCCGTTATCAATAAAGGTCTTTAGCTTCTCTCCGGGAATCATATCAAACAATGCATCATAAAGCGGACGCAAATAAGGATCAATTTTTTCTTTTAGGTCACCGGGTAAAAATCCAAGATTTTCACCTGCTTCAACAGCGGGACGTGTTAGAACAATCCTTTTGATTTCTTTATTCTTTAATGCACGTACAGCCAGTGCCACGGCAGTATAGGTCTTTCCTGTACCTGCAGGACCAATTGCAAACACAATGTCGTTTTTATTACAGCTGTCAACCATTTTTTGCTGATTGGCAGTTCGTGCTTTTACAACAACGCCATTGGGGCCAAAGACCAAAACATCACTGCCGTTTCCTGTTGGTGGATTTACTAAAGTTTCAGCATTTTGTTCGTTAGTAATCAGCTTTTCCAATACATTGTTATCAAATTTTCCGTAGTGATGAAAATACTCAATGATACCTGTGATTTTTTTTGCCACCCAATGTATTTGCTTTTCATCACCTAAAATTTTAAGCTCATTACCTCTGACAATCAACTTAAAAGCAGGAAATTTTTCTCTTAATAAATCTAAATTACTATCGTTGATACCAAAAAACGCTACAGGATTCTCTAAATCAACAGGTATGGTTAACTCACTCAATTTTACAAAGGTTTAATGTATGCAAACCTAATTTTTTTAGACTAATCAGAAGCAATTTTTCTTAAAATTCCGACAATCTTCACTAACATCAGAAAGTTTATAATTTATCAATATAGTTATCAGCAATGACAACGCTACCGATAATTTTGTGAAATTAATTCCGGCAGCATTCATGTCATTAATTACACTCACAACAGATTGGGGACAAACCGATCACTACGTAGCAGCGCTAAAGGGCGAATTGTTCAGCATGCTGCCGGGGGTTAATATAGTTGACATCAGCCATCAGATTCCTGTTTACGATTGTGTTAAGGCTGCCTTTGTTTTTAAAAATGCATTTTATTTTTTCCCTCCTCAGACAATTCATTTAATCTGTGTGGATAAACAGCCGAATACAAGAGAAGACACCAATAGAGGTTGGATGGTTATTCAATATGGAGAATGCACAATCGTTTGTCGTAATAATGGTATTTTTACTTTGGTGAGTAAGCAGGAACCCCTAAAGGCAGTTTACATTAAAGGTTCGGAAGATGTGAGTGTGGCACATGAGAAAAGTTTTTTAGTCACATTGTTACATGATTTGGTAAACAATAAACCTTTGGTAGAAATAGGACTTCCTGTACAATCTTTTTATCAGTCGTCAATGTTTCAACCATCGCATGATGTTAATACTATTCAGGGAACGGTTATTTATGTTGATACCTTTGGAAATGTTATTACCAATATTGAGAAAGAGTATTTTGAAAATGTTGTAGGAGAAAAGCGATTTGAAATTGATTTGCCTCGACATCGTGAATTTATTACTCAAATTAATAATCGTTATGACGATGTAGAACCAGGTAAGATGGTGGCTTTGTTTAATTCATCGGGCTATCTTGAAATTGCAATTAATCAGGGTGACATTTCTTTGTTGTATGGATTTGAGTATGGTAATCAAATCAGAATTTTTCTAAAATGATAACACGTATTGTGCGATTGCCTGTTAGACCTGATGAGGGAAAAGCTTTTGAAAAACTTTTTACTTCAATAAAAGAAAAAATTGCCTCCTTTGATGGATGCAATTTAGTTGAGTTGCATAAAGATGTAGCCTCTTCGGATTATTTTACTTACAGCCTTTGGCAAAGTGAAAGTCATTTACAGGCCTATTTAGATTCATCGTTTTTTACTGATGTTTGGCCAAATGCTAAGAAAATGCTGCATCAACGTGCCAGCGCTTGGTCGCTTGAAAAAGTATGAATGTTTTTAAAAAAGAAAATCGTTTTTTGTGATAGTCATTGATTGAAACAATTTGATTTTTGAAAATCTAAATTAGTAGTGCATGATAGCTAACAAAAAAAGCTGCCCTTTTGAGGCAGCTTTTTTATTGTTTAACAATATGAATTATTGTTTTACAAACTTAACTGTAGATTGTTGTTTTTCATTATTAACAGTAAGTGTATAAACTCCTGAAGAAAGATTTTGAGTATCTAAAGTCAGTGTGTTGCTGCCATTGTTAACAGACTGTGTGCTTGAAACAATATTTCTTCCAAGAACATCACTGATGGTAATGGTCATGGTTGAAGTTTTTGCAGACTCAACAGCTATGTTCAATGTGTTTTTTACAGGCACAGGATAAACTCCTGTAACTGCAAATGAAGCACCATTAAGTTCTTTTATTCCGGTTGGGCAAATTACACCCTGAGCCAAGAACTCAACCATTACAGAAGCACCTGTGTAAGTACAGTTTGGATCAAGTGTTAGTGCCGTAATGTTTCCGGTTCCTGTTGCATTACCATAAACTACCGGTGTAATATAAAACACACCTGCACCGAAAGGATTTGTAGCATTGTTAGTTAAATTTGTTTGGAATATTCCATTGCTTCCAACAGAGATTGTTCCAGTACCACCAACAACAGCACCTGTTGACATTGGGTCATTATTACCACTGATGTCTGCATTTGAAACCATTATGCTGAACCCTTTTGTTGTACCAACTGTAGGAGCTTTAATTCCGGAAACAGTAATTGTTAAAGTACTGTCGTAGCAAATAACAGGTTTATTTAAAACAGTTAAACCTGAATTAATTGCAGTGTCTCCACAGGCAATTACTGATTGGTTAGTTACCTGAACACAGAACTGACCAGTAGAAACAGTTCCTTGTAAGCTAAATCCATCTACAATCATATAATAAACGGTACCTGGAGTGGTAGTAAAGTTTAAGCCTGCAGGATAATATGTAGTAGTTGCATTAGGGCCATCTTCATTACAGGCAACAGGAGTAAGGTTACCACAAGTACCTGTATAAATGGCTATTTGAGTATCACCATCATCAATAGGATCGGTGACACCTGCACAGGTATTGGGTGCTTCAATAAAATAAGTGTTACCATCACCGGTGAAAGTAAACCACAGAGTGTTATCTAAAGAAGGTGCGCCTCCATTACCATCAGGTTCGCCAAAACATGCAAAGCCTGTTGTAGGGTCTTGTGGCCCTGTAGTTGCATTAGTATTATCGTATGGGCCTGATGAAGTTAATGTTCCTGGCGCCTGACCGAATTGTGTATTGATGTTTATAGCACCGGCACAATCATCATTTAAAGGATTATTGCTAAGAGTTCCTGAAAACTTCCAAGCTCCACCCGGGCTACCGGCAGCAATATATTCTGCACCATAGCCGGTTGAAGAGTTAAGGAAATCAAAAGTAGTATGAGAGAAGTTGGTGTCAAGTGCAGTCCAGGTTAAACCTAAATCGGTACTGTATGAAGAACCAAAACCATAAGTAGCGTTCGATCCACCACTAACATAAATGTTTGAACCACCTACGGCTTCAATTTCTGTTGGATAGAAATTACCAGTAGGCGTAATCGTATTCCAGGTAGCACCACCATCAGTTGTTTGTTTAACAATATAGGTAGTAGCATTAACCTGAGTAATTATTCCATTGTTGGCATCACTGAATGCAATGTCAGAAATATCCTGACGATTTCCGTTTGCTGTATAAGCAGGAAGTCCTGATGCAGATTTTGTCCAGGTTAGTCCATTATCACTTGAATGTAATACATCACCATAAGTAGTAGCAAACCAAATGTTGCTGCCAACAGCAGAAAACAAGTTGGTGATACCATATTCGCCTGCATTGGTTAAAGCAGGAATGTTGGCAACAGGCACTGCTGTCCAGTTTGCACCACCATCGTTGGTAGTATAAAGCTCATAACGTTTGTTAGCACCGGCACCAACAGGATCACCCATGGTAAATCCATTTTGAGAATCAGAAAAGTAAATCACATTTCCAAAAGAAGTGCCTTGTGAATACATCCCTGCTGTTGAATTTTGTGTCCATGTTGTTCCACCATCAACCGTTTTGTAAATCATTCCACCGCCTGCATTGATGTTGCACATCATTACAAAACAAGTGTCAGCATTTAAAGGCCAAATGTTAGAGATAACCCATCCGGAGGCTACAGGAATAGTTCCTGTGGTCCATGTGTTTCCACCATCTATTGTTTTGGCAAAATCTGAAGTATATTGGCTGGTAGCTACACCATTCCACAATGCGCCCCAGCACGTATTGGCATCTACAGTTTCCATATCGAACATGTAGCCGTCATACGTCATGGGTACATTTTGACTAATCCACTGTGCTTGCGTAAATAACGAGCCTACAGCAGCAATTAATGTGAGTAATGTTTTTCTCATGATAATTTGATTTTAATTTGAATTTTAATTTGTTGCAAATGTAATTAACTTTAACATAAAATTGAGCCACGAAAGCTATTTTTGAATAATAAATCTGCCATTAGCAATCAACGACTTATCGGTTTTCAGGTGAATGAAATATTCTCCGTTTTTCCATTTGCTTGTTTGGATCACATATTCACTTTGCCCTGATTGTACTTTTATGCGGTCAACTTCTCTTCCTTTGATATCTATAATTTGGGCTATGCCGCTATCACCCGGTTCCAAATTTAGTGTTAAGGTGATGTGATTTTTGGCCGGATTGGGAACTATGTTTAAATTGAAATTCTGCATGTTGTTTAACTGTTCATTATTCACAGTAAAATCTCTGTAACCAAGTACATATTCTCCCTTCTTCAAAGTGTCAACAGAAAAAGAACCTCTTTTATCCAATGGTGAGCCCATAGTTTGAGAAGCAGAAATGATTTGCCAGTCGCCAGCAGTGTTTTCGCGATACAATAATACCAGACTGTCTTCACGGCCGGTAATCAAAGTGTTGTCAATATATCCGGTTAGCCCATTGGTTGAGCCATCATACTGAAACGAAATTTTACTCACAAATCCTGGATTGAAAATACCTTCAGCTTGCCAATAATGATAATCACTTAATCGTATTCCGGGGTTGCTGCCTTTAAATCCATCGGGCTGTACCCAATGATGTTCTATTCTTACTGTTGATGGTGATGCTCCAACAGATTGTACATTTAATGTTGTATTTGTTTCTTTCATAATCTGTAAACCCGTAGTTGTAATTATTTTCTCGTAATCCGATATTGCATCGCTGATTTTTTCACCTCTGTCTAATGCTATCCATGTTGCATTTGCCATCAGCAATGGAATATGAAACATTTGTGTGGCAGAGTCAATTTGTATGCTCACAGTAGTGTCAGTAATGCCATCACTAAAGGTAATATCTACGGGCATGGAATAAATGTGTCCATTGCTGCCTTTATTACGCTGACGGGTGTAAACAAAGTAATGATCCAATCCTCCGGGAACATATATTGCAGAGTCAATAGAAAAATGTGGAAATCCCGGAGTGTAAACCCAATCTGTAAAAAAACGTGAATAGTCTGTTCCTGTGGAAGAAGTAAATGCATGTTCCATGTCAATACTCGATGCATTGCTATAAGCAAAAGTGTCTAAATAATGTTGCGCTCCAACTTTAAATAATGAATCGCCTGCATAATTTCTTAAAGTATGAACAATATCGGCACCTTTTTGATATGCTGTATTTCCATAGGTAACCGAGGTCGGAACGTTATTCAATGCAAGATATCCACCATCGGTAATATGTGCCAGTTGCAATACTTTTCTGTGATTTGTCCTAATCCAGTCTTTATACGCTGTTGGTCCATAAATTGCTTCTGTAAACAACGCTTCATTGAAAGATGCCCAGCCTTCGTTTAGCCACATGTCTTCAGCAGTTTTACAGGTCACCTTATCGCCCCACCACATGTGCGATAACTCATGTGCCCACAATGTTTCATAACCAAGTGTGCCATTAATAAAAGCCTTGCCAATGGCAATGTTAGTGGCATGTTCCATGGCACCACCGGTAAAATTTACCAATGTATATCCTATTTTATTGAAGGGGTAACTCCCATAATACTGTGTGAACAGATTTATTGCTGCCGGCAGGTTAACAAACGTGGCTGACACTGCCGCAGTATCGGCAGGCAATGCTGCAATTTCAATAGGAACACCATTGTAAGTTCTCGACCATGAAGTGTATGGTCCGGTTGCCATACAAGCTAAATAAGTTGGAATATAATCATTCATTTTCCAATGCCAGGTGATGGTGTTGTTGGCATTAATGAGTGAATCATTTAAAAAACCATTGCAATAGGCTTTTTGTGTCAGTGGTGTTGTAATATAAAATTCATATTTACTTTTATCATCAAAAACATCAAGACAAGGAAACCAAACTTTACCTAAGTTGTGAGGGTCGGCAGTAAAACCTACACCGAGATTAAAGGCCATGTTCGGAAAGAAATAAAATCCGCCAAATCCTGATGCATCTTTTTTCGGACTACCTTGATATGCTACGGTTAAACTTATAGTGTCATTCGTGTTTAATACAACAGGAAGACTAATATTTAGTTTATCGTTTTGATAGGAATAGGGTAGGTTTCCCAATGGATAATAAACAGAATCAACAGTCAGCTGAAACAAATCCATTTCAATGGCACTTAGATTATTTTGATTGGCAACAATTTGTATTTGTGTTTTTGCTTTAATTTGTTTGCCGGTAAAGTCAATAGTATCAATACTGATAATGTACTTTTCTATATGAAAAGTGTCTGCTATTGAAGTCATAGCCGACAAGCCGGTGTTAAAGGAAAATATACCCAACAACAGGAATAGTAGTTTTAAATTAAATGATTGAAGTTGTTTTGATTTTAGATGATATAGAAATGAATTCATAAATAAAAATTAATGCTGACATAATTGAACTTTCAAATATAGAAATTTTTAACCTAGAAATAATGACTAAAATTTTCATAGCATCATTTTCTTTTTATTTGCATTTAATATTATCGAAATTTAATGATTGAGTTTGAACATCAGGTTAGAGTTAGATATGCCGAAGCCGACAGAATGGGATATGTGTATTATGGAAACTATGCTGTTTATTTTGAAGTGGCAAGAGTAGAAATGCTGCGCAGTCTTGGTTTACCTTACAAGTCACTTGAAGATAAGGGAATTATTTTGCCGGTATCTGATTTTTCTGTTCAATATAAGAAACCGGCATTTTATGATGACTTACTGACGATAAAAACTACCATCAGAAAAAAGCCTTCTGTACGAATTGTTTTTGACTATGAAACCTTTAATGAAAAGGGAGAGTTACTCAATACTGCATCGGTAACACTTGTCTTTGTGAGTAAGGCAACAGGTAAGCCGGTTAACCCGACTGATGAATTTAACATAGTGTTTACACCATATTTTCAGAATTAGACAACCTGTTTTATTTTGTTTTACTTAGCTTTGGCAAAAGATTTTCACATTAATCAAAATCAACTGAAATAACTGACTAAATATTTTATGAGTTTAAAACGAGCGTATATTTTCCCCGGTCAAGGATCACAATTTTCCGGAATGGGAAAAGATTTGTTTGAACAGTCTGATGCCGCCAAAAGAATTTTTGAGAAAGCAAACAGCATTACAGGATTTGCTATTACAGAGATTATGTTTGGTGGTACCGATGAAGAGCTGAAACAAACTAAGGTTACACAACCGGCAATTTTTATTCATTCCTGTGCAGTCATTGCTTCGCTTGGAGAAAATTTTCATCCCGACATGGTTGCAGGTCATTCATTAGGCGAATTTTCAGCATTGGTAGCTAATAGATGTCTGAGTTTTGAAGATGGGCTGAAGCTGGTGATGGAACGTGCACTCGACATGCAAGCTGCATGTGAATTAAAGCCTTCAACTATGGCAGCTATTCTTGGTCTTGAAGACGAAAAAGTGGAGACAATATGTGCTGGAGTTAATGACGTTGTTGTTTGTGCCAATTATAACTGTCCCGGTCAATTGGTTATTTCCGGAACTATTGAAGGTGTAAAAACTGCATGCGAACAACTCACTGCTGCCGGTGCAAGACGTGCTTTGCTTCTTCCTGTAGGAGGAGCATTTCACTCACCACTGATGGAGCCTGCTCGTGAGAGGTTAGCCAATGCCATTGCTAACACAACTTTTGCAATACCGGTTTGCCCTGTCTATCAGAATGTAAATGCATTGCCTTCATCCGACCCACAACAAATCAAGCAAAATCTTATTTCACAACTTACAGCACCCGTTCGGTGGACACAAACTGTTATTAAAATGGTGAATGACGGTGCTACTGATTTTATCGAAGCCGGACCCGGAAAAGTTTTGCAAGGACTTGTAAAGAAAATTCATAAAGATGCACAGGTAATGAGTGCATAATTTTTAATCATTAATAATAATTATAAATGGAAAAAGCAACACAATATTCAGAACAAAATAAAGATCGTTTCCTCAGTGAATTGCTGGAACTTCTGAAAATACCCTCCGTCAGCGCTGACTCTAAACATAAAGCTGATATGGTTCGTACAGCAGAGTTTGTTAAGTTAAGCCTTGAAAAAGCCGGTGCCGACAAAGTTGAAATTTGCCCAACAGGTGGACATCCTATTGTTTATGGAGAAAAAATAATTGATCCTAAGCTGCCAACAGTTTTGGTGTATGGGCACTACGATGTACAGCCGCCCGATCCATTGGATTTATGGCATTCACCACCGTTTGAACCGGTAATTAAAAAGACAGACCTTCATCCCGAGGGAGCCATCTTTGCACGTGGTTCATGTGATGACAAAGGACAGATGTTCATGCACGTAAAAGCCTTTGAAAGCATGATGAAAACATCTTCGCTGCCATGTAATGTAAAGTTTATGATTGAAGGAGAAGAAGAAGTAGGCTCATCAAACCTTGGCATTTTTGTTAAAGCCAATAAAGAAAGACTTAAAGCAGATGTAGTATTGATTTCAGATACTTCGATGATTGCCAACGACACACCCTCTATTGATGTTGGATTGCGCGGTCTGGCCTATATGGAAGTTGAAGTTACAGGACCTAACCGCGACCTTCACAGTGGTGTTTATGGGGGTGCTGTTGCAAATCCTGCAACAATACTTTGTCAGATGATTGCATCGTTACATGATGAAAATAATCATATCACTGTAAAAGGGTTTTACGATGATGTGTTGACGGTGAGTGATGCTGACAGAGGAGATTTGGCTAAAATACCTTTTGACGAAAAAGAATATATGAAAGATTTGGGCATTAATGAGGTATGGGGCGAGAAAGGATATACTTCCATTGAGCGAACCAGTATCAGACCAACACTTGAGGTAAATGGTATTTGGGGAGGCTACACCGGTGAAGGTGCTAAAACTGTATTACCCTCAAAAGCATTTGCAAAAATCTCCATGCGTCTGGTACCGAATCAAAGCTCAGACAATATTTCCAAGCTTTTCGAAAAGCATTTTCTATCCATTGCACCACCTTTTGTCAAAGTAAAAGTTTCTGCCCATCACGGTGGCGAACCTGTTTTAACTCCTACAGATAGTGTTCCATTTAAAGCAGCCAGTATGGCAATGGAAAAAACTTTTGGTAAGAAACCGATAGCCACCAGAGGTGGCGGAAGTATTCCGATTGTTGCACTGTTTGAAAAGGAGTTAGGTCTGAAAACGGTGTTGTTTGGCTTTGGGTTAGACAGCGATAACCTGCACTCTCCCAATGAAAAGTATGGTTTGTTTAACTTCTATAAAGGCATAGAAACAATACCTTACTTCTTTCAATATTTCACAGCGTTGAAAAAATAACACCAAAGAAAATTACCTTTTCAAACAAAGTTAAATTTTTAAAATCCGTTACTTAATTTATTATACTAATGAAACAAATATTTATTCTTGCCTGCTGTGCAGTTTCTCTTGCAGCAATTTTTGCATTTAAGAAAAAAGATCCACAGCAAACTGTATCACTTACAGCCGCTAAAGCGCCCAAAGCAATTGATTTGTCCAACTTCGACAAGAGTGTAAATCCCGGAGATGATTTTTACCAATATGTAAACGGCAACTGGCTAAAAAAGAACCCGCTGCCTGCCTCAGAAACACGATGGGGCTCTTTCAATGTGCTGGATGATATTACACGTCATAGAGTACTTACTATACTAGAAGAGACAGCAAAAAATAAAGATGCTGCAGAAGGTAGCTCCACACAGAAGATACGTGATTTCTATTTGTCTGCTATGGATACTGCACTTATAGAAGAATCAGGTTTCTTACCCATTGTTCCGCTGTTCGAAAAAGTTGATAAGGTAACAGATAAAAATCAACTACCTGCACTGGTGGCTTATCTGCATACTATAGGCATTAACAGTTTTTTTAATTTTTATGTTGGTCAAGATGATAAGAAAAGTGATCAGATAATTATCACGCTTTATCAGGGTGGGCTGGGATTGCCTGACAGAGATTATTATCTTAAAGATGATAAAGAGTCAGTAGAAATCAGAGCGAAATATTTATCGCATATCAAAAACATGTTTCATTTAATGAGCATTCAGCCGGAGGGAAATGCTGTAGGAAATCTGATGAGTCTCGAAACAGAGTTGGCAAGAATATCACGCTCACGAGTTGCGTTACGCGATCCGGAAAGTAATTACAATAAGATGGTTACCGAAGATTTTAATAAAGAAATGTCTGCATTTTCTATGGAGAAATACTTTGGCTCGTTTGGTGTAAAAGAAAATGAAATCATTGTTGGACAACCAGAATTTTTTAAACGGTTCAATGAGTTAATGGAAAAACTACCATTGGAAGATTTAAAATTTTATCTTAAATGGGATATACTTAACAGCCGTGCAAGTACATTAAGCTCAGACTTTGTTAAAACAGATTTTGAATTTTATCAGGGCGTATTGAGTGGTGCTAAAGAAATGCGTCCACGCTGGAAGCGTGTATTAGGAACCATGAATGGTACTATGGGTGAGTTGATAGGAGAGTTGTATGTGAAAAAGTATTTTAGTCCGGAGGCAAAAGATCGTGTCAACAAAATGGTAGATAATCTTATTACAGCCTATCAGCAACGCATCAAATCACGCACCTGGCTCGAAGATCAGACAAAAGTTGCGGCATTGGCAAAATTAGAAAAGGTTATCCGAAAGCTGGCTTATCCTGACAAATGGCGCGATTATTCTAAGATGATTATTAAAAAAGATTCTTATTGCAATAATGTGAACCGTGCAGCTGAGTTTTGGTTTCAGTACAACCTTTCAAAATTAGGAAAGCCGGTTGACAAAACAGAGTGGGGCATGTCGCCACAAACAATCAATGCCTATTACAATCCGGGCTTCAATGAAATTGTTTTTCCTGCAGCTATCATGCAGCCACCATTTTTTGATCCGCTTGCTGACGATGCTGTTAACTATGGCTCTATGGGTGCAGTGATTGGTCATGAGCTCACACACGGTTTTGATGATCAGGGTTGCCAGTATGATGCCGATGGTAACCTGAAAAACTGGTGGACAGATAAAGACAAAACACTCTTCAATCAAAATGCTCAAAAACTGGTAGCACAATTTAATAGTTACGTAGTAATTGATTCACTCACCATCAACGGACAGCTTACTTTAGGAGAGAACATTGCTGATTTAGGCGGACTGACTATTGCCTATGCAGCATTCCAAAAAACAGAAAATGCCAAGTCCAAAACTTTGCTTGACGGCTTTACACCACAGCAACGTTTCTTCATCAACTTTGCACAGGTATGGCGCAACAACATACGCCCCGAAGAGTTAAAAAAACGTTTGAAAACAGATCCGCACAGTCCGGGTAAATTTCGCGCCAATGGCACCGTGCGAAATATGCCGGAGTTCTACGAAGCCTTTAAGATTACAAAAGAAAACAAGTTGTATTTGGCTCCGGAACAGAGAATGGAAATATGGTGATTAAGTTTTTAGATACCCTATAATTGATTCTTACTTTTGTGATAAGTAAAGTAGAATTACGAAAGATAGGTATTAGCTTTTAAAATTGCAATTGAATTGTCAAAAAGCCATCCGGTTGCGAATGGCTTTTTTAATAGTTTATAACTTCAATACACCCGATAAGTTCAAGGTTTTCCATAAGGTAAATACAAAAAAGATTAGCGCCAAAGGGTGCATTTTATTATTGATCTTTTTCATCTGTAGCATTATTATCATTAAGCCAACTTTTAAATTCAGCCGTGTTAATAAACCTCTCTTTATTGGCATTATATTGAATTAGCGCTAAAGCTTTCCGGAACGAATGGCTGAGTCGTATCTGTTTTTCTGCAAGGCTTTTTTGGCTCTTAAGTTCTTTGTAAATAGAAAAAATTACTTTTTCTTCTTCACATGAAGGTTTTTCAATCCATTCTATTCTTTCATGATCATTATGATTGGAAAATTTCGTATCAAAATGTGCTTCCAACTTTTTAATGTATTCGTTTTTGATATTACGGGTTTTCCCATTAATAATTTTACTTAACTGTCCCTGGGTAATACCAAGCACAGGAGCCAATTCTTTTAATTGAATACTTCTTGTTTTAATAAACTCCTTTATTTTTTCATAGATTTTCATTGTGCTGTATAAATGTGGTTTGGAATCACTAAGTAAATGTTTTTTCTTAAAAAAAGCAAGTTTTTGAAGAATATTATAAAGATCCATAAGCAAAAAGATTTTATATTTTAAATAGGACATGTATTCGGTTTCCTTTTTTTTCCTGTTATTTTCCTATGAGGAAAAAAATAATCTCCAATAGGAAAAAAATAGAGGCTATGATAAATCGCTTTTCCCCCTTTTCAGCTATAGGTTTGTAAAAAATTGTTAAAACCAAATAAATATGAAATCATTCAAACAAACATGCAGTGCAGCTTGCGTTAGCTTGTTCACTGCTCTGCTTCTGCTGATGGCGGCAGCAGCAAATGCACAACCATCCGATGCCTTTGTGAGCATGAGAACCACTCCAACAGTAGGCATAATGCATGGAACTTACTACATTGAAATTCCCGACACAGTAAACATAACAAATATTGAAATTAAATTAGGAACCGACTGGAATTTATATGACATGATAAATGAATCGTTTGTTTACGATACACCGGCAAGTCTTCCTCCGGGTTTTTCCTATTCGCGCAGCGGAAATATTATTGCCGTTGACATTGGCGATTATGACCAACAGAGTGCATATTTTGGAGAAGTACGCATTAAAGAATCGGGCGTATGGAGCAGCGTTTATTCATTTGTTTCAAATTAATTCTTAAA
The DNA here is from genome assembly GCA_037045145.1 of Bacteroidia bacterium. Lineage (NCBI taxonomy): Bacteria > Pseudomonadati > Bacteroidota > Bacteroidia > Bacteroidia bacterium. The sequence continues at coordinate 278,190 of JBAOIA010000012.1, read as the reverse complement.
CTATCTATCATGAAAAAATATATCCAACTGATTTTAACGGCAGCGCTTATACTGAGCGGGCTGCTGTCGTTAGCAACAACCTACACCTGGACAGGCGGCACAAGCACAGCCTGGAACACCACATCCAACTGGTCGCCTGCAGGCGTGCCGGGAAGTGGAGATTATGTGCATATTTATAGTGCTACTTTCAATCCCACCCTGCCCGGCAAAAAAACACTTAGCGGAATGACCATGCATAGCGGAACCTTAAATTGCAATGGCGATACATTGGTATTGAACTCCGGATCTAGCGTATTTAGTGGAGGCACTATCAGCAATGGAAGGCTTGAGCTTACAGGCACGCAAATGACATTTGGCAGCACCACGTTTAATGTGGTGATTAATGCAGTGGTGAGCCGTATTGATCTCAATGCCGCTACGTTTAATAATTATTGCTATTTTGAAACCATTACCGATGTACCCGGCACAGGAAGCGGTGGAGCGGTGTTTAACGACAGCGTTTACCTCTATCATAATTATACAGGTGCAGGAGTGTGGGTAATGAACAACAGCACAGGGCACCGCTTTAACGGTAAGGTAACCATACATAACAAAGGAACAAAAGAAATAACCTTTGCAGGAGCGGGCATTAATGTGTTCAATGGCGATATGGTTTTAATAAATACCGGAGCAGGAGGAATTCTGCTGGGTAACGATACGCTTACAGCAGGGCATACCATAAGCATAGGCAGCGGAGGTTTTTCAGCAGGTGATTTTAATGCCACTAATTTTTATCAGGATGGCAGCACTGCCATAAGCCTCACCTTTACAGGATCGGCATTGCCAAGCATAACAGGAGCTACATTCGGAGGTGATTTCAGCATTACATCCAACTCGCTGTTATTTAAAAACTGTAATTTTAACGGAACGGCATCGTTTACCGCCACAGGCAGCGGCAGCAGCAGTTGGTATGGCGGCAATAAGTTTTATGGCAATGCCACCTTTACCAACAATGCCAGCGCGGGTAACCTGCGGCTTGATGCCGATACTTCCAATACCTACTATGCCGATGCCACCTTTGGCGGCTCACGCGAGCTGAGGGTGTGTTATGGTGGTGATGTAAGTTCGTTTTACGGAAACATAACCACAGCAAACAATACCACCTTTAATGCAGGCACAGGCACCTTGTGCCTTGCAGGAAGCGGAACACAATTATTAAGCTTTCACAGCAACACGCTTGTGAAAAACTTGATGCTGAACAAAAGTGGAGGCAGTGCAACACTGGCAACTGCATTGGCTGTAAGCGGAACGGTAACGTTTGCAAAAGGCACGCTCACCACCACAAGCAGCAATTTGCTTACCATAAACAACGGTGGCACTGTGAGCGGAGCAAGCGACAGCAGTTATATTGACGGGCCTGTTAAGAAAATCGGCAACAGCGCATTTGTGTTTCCAACAGGAAAGGGAAACAGCTGCAGGGCAATTGGAATTTCTGCACCTTCAAACACAACCGATGCGTTTACGGGAGAGTATTTTGCAGGAGCATTACCAAACGACCCAAATGCACGGCAATCAGGCATTGATTATATAAATGGAAGCAACTATTGGAATTTAGCGCGGAATACAGGCAGCTCACAGGTTAAAGTTACCTTATCTTGGAATAGATACAGCAGTGTTTTTGACAGCTCAAAAGTTAAATTGGCAAGATGGAACGGTACGCAATGGAGTGATTTGGGAACAGTTGCCTTATCCGGAGACAGAACTGTTGGTTCGGCAACAAATGCCAGCAACCTAAACAGCTTTGGTAACTTTACTTTAGGATACACGGCATTTGTGTTTGCATCATGTATTTCAGGTGCAATTGCACCTGATTACTATTATAATTTTGATGCCAATAACTTTGCTAGTTCCAGCCCTGCCATATTTTCTACGACACTGTCTTCAAGTGGAACTAATACACTGGTAAGTAATTCCGGAATTCCAAATACAGGTTATTCATTACTTAGCGATAACGGAACAGATTTATATGTACCCAATGTGTTAATTGATCAAACATCTGAATATTTTGCAGTTGAAATGTATGTGAGGTTTGATGGAAATTTTGCAAACAGAGCTTCTGCCGGATTTTTTAGAATACAAAATGGCGTACACAGCGCATCAATTGATCAAACCGGTATCAGTTTTAGTACCGATTATTCAGGAATAACCGGATCGACAGCAATACCTTATGAAAGTTTTTTTATTCCTTTCGATGGAATTAATGAAAAATCTTTTGGTTATTATACTAACGACTCATGGCATTACTTCTGTTTTGTTCATAAAAAAATTGCTGCTCATCATTATCAAAAGCAAATATGGATTGATGGAAAACTCAATGAAGGTTTTAGTAAAGATATTATTAATGCATCAATAACAGGCCTTTTTATAAATGGAACCGGGATGGATTTAAATTTAAAAACCAGTAGTGAGCATACGAACATGGGTGGTTATTTCGATCAGGTGGCTATTTATTTACAAAATGAATTGTGTGATAAAACAATTGAACAACATGGATTAAATACCACTTCTTTAAATGTTTTCACCCAAAACACTTCGCCCTATAGTCCACTTACATTTACAAATGCCGGACAGTATGATGAAAACGATTATCCGTTTGGATACGCTCCCGGAACAGGAAATTACAGTGAAGTTAAAAATGTTATTGAACAACTGAAAGCATATCCTTTACCAAGATACAAATCTAATAGAACATTAAGGAGAAATTTTAATTGGTTAGGGAGTAACTATCTTGGAGAACATGATGGAACAAGACCCCCACTGGCGCAAGTCTTCAGACTTGCGCCCTACTATCATTCAAGCAGCACTAAGTCAATAAGCCCTTTGCTGCCGCAATAATCCGTTGCGCTACTGTACACATAGTCTTCAGGGTTATAAACAAATCCTGCCCGCACAGGATTTTCATGTATGTAATTTAATTTTTGTTCTTGCATTCTTGCATCAGTTAATTCAACAGGATGATTATCCTGTTGCCAAAACTGCCAGTTTGTATTGTTGGAATTTCTTTCACCAGCCCGTTTAAAAAGATTAAACATCCATTCGCGCCTGCTTTCCTGAGAATTTTCCATAATTGCCCCTGTAATTTTATAGGCTGTAAATTTTTTAAGGTCGCGCATTATATCAGGCAGCACACATGTTCCGTTTTTAGAAATAATCATGTGTACATGATTGGTCATAATAACCCAAGCATGAACCACTAAGCCTTTTTCTTTTTGGCAATGTTTTATACTGTCAATTAAAATATCTTTATAACCGTTTCTTGTAAAAACATCAATCCAGTTTATAACCGAAAAAGTAACAAAATATATGGCATCAGGAGTGTGAAACTTATACTTGGAACTCATGGTTGCAAATGTGCAATTTTTAATGACAGGATGGCACAAGTCTGAAGACTTGCGCCAGTAGGGGAGTAACTATCTTGGAGAACATGATGGAACAAGATCCTTAAATGTACAGCTCGAACTGTATAAAAATTGGTATTATTTATTCAATATTTGTGAAAACACGAGAACATATCTTGATCCCGAAAATCAACAATATATTAATTATGCAGCAACAAATTTTAATTCAACTGATGAAATAGGAATTATAACAAATCGTGCTCAATTAAGTTATAGTACAAGTGATCTTGGACATTCATTGCCATCATCTCTTGTTAATAAAGTGCCTCCTGGAATTACCAACTCCTGGATCAGGGAACAAAACGCTACAAGCTTTACAAATTTTGGTACTGTTACCGTTAGTGATGAGGATTTTTATCTTTATAAGTCAAGTATGTTTTATAATTTTGAAGGAAACAACAGTGGTACACATTTTTGGAATTACAGCCCGGCATTTGGAACAGGAACAGGAAATATTTTTTCAAACAAAAGAGATGTGTATGCAACAGATGGATTATTGCAGAATGATTATTTACAAACTATTTTAAACGGAATTTCTGCAAAAGTCAAAGTAATTTCTGAAAATAATGAGGTTTCTCATAAAGCAATTTATAATTTAAGAAATACATTATCTTCTACTCCATTGTCATCTGCTTACATTACATTTTTATCTGGAAATGCTGATACACCATTAAAATGGGAAGAATTTATGGCAACAAAGGGAAAAGAACTTGACAATGATTATAGGGACAATTTTATGAATATTTCAAAACTTGTTTCTGATGGAACCATATTTCTAAATTATGCTGTTGATGGTCATTGGAAGTTAGTAACTAATAACGGAATCAATTACGATCAAGCAAGATACCGCTATAATGAATTAAGAGAAACCCAATCGGTTGTACAATACGGTTCAACGCCCGTAAATGTCAGGCTTGCTACGCCTGACTTTTATCCAAGAAGACCAGAAGACTGGCTTAGAGAATCTCGCTCTGCAGATCACGGATTTTTATGGCTGACCAGAAGCAAAAAAGAAGAATTAAATAACGGGGATTATATAAATGCGCCATTTGTTGCACCCGGATGGGCTCATAATGAAGAAGATAATTTAAGACCCGGGCAATGGCTTGGATTGTTAAAGGCAGTCTCTGTTCTTGGATCTGATTTCTTTCATGTTTTTGCACTTCCAGATGTTGTTGAACCTAAAGGTTATGTTTGGCAAGCTGCAACACCTGCTTACGCACATGCAATAGCGGACCGATTTGCTGATTTAATTATAGATGGACATTTGCTTGAAGGTGACAGATTACAAGAGCCGGGTAATTCTGCTGCGCCCGATATGATGTACGCCTTTAAATCTAGTTCACCTGATGTGTTGGTGCTTTCCAGAAAAGATAATGCTATAGAAAAATACGTCATCACCGGTACCGTTCAACCTTACTCCAATGTAAAAGGCAATGCTCCTTTGGAAAAAGCAGCCAAAATACATTTGGCTGATAATGCAGGCGGAAGCACATCCACTTACGACTTGCAGTTTAACGTTCGCAGGCAGGGCAGCACTTACATTTTCGATGCTTCTGTTAATCCTCCTGTATTCTACCAGCTTGATGCATGGCATGAATATAAGCACCCTGACCGCTGGAGCAAAGATTTTTGGTTTGAAGCCGAGGTGTGGGATAATGTTTCTGCACCTGCAAATGTAACCCGTGTTACATCTGTACCGGGTGGAACATCTTCTGGTGATTATAGAAACTTTACCACTTATATTTCTTTTGCAGCAGGAAGTGCCCCTGTTGAATATAAATTTCACCCCAGAGTTGATGATACCGATTATTATGTTTGGATAAAAGCCAAAGATGCCGGTTCAGGCAGCCAGCTTGAAATTAAATTGGACGGTACTCCCGTTTGTACGTTAAGCTGTATTAGCAGCAGTGACTGGAATTGGTATCGGTTTTTGCCAAACAGTTTATCTCCTATTTTATTGAGCCAACTCGATAATCAGGAATATACATTATCCATTAACAGCATTAACGGAAACGTGTTAGTTGACCAAATAGTTATTGCCGAAGACAAAAACCTTGCTTTGCAGCCGCAGCCCGATGTGTGCGGCACATTATCTTCAACATTGTGCGTCAGCAGCACATTTACTATTAATAGTGGAAATAACATTGCAAGCGCAATCAGCGTTATAACTCCTGATGTGGTATATCTTACGGATGATTTTACGGTAGATGCCGATTTTAATTTATTTAACAACAAAACAGTAATTTGCAGCCAGGGAGTGGGAATATATGTTGATGCAGGCAAAAAGCTAGATGTACAAGACAGCCGTTTTTTCGGTTGTAATGTGTTATGGAAAGGCATTGTGCTTGCTGACGGCACTTCCGAGCTGGAAATAACCAATTCCGATATGGAAGATGCCGAAGCAGCTATTGCAATTAACGGCAATTCCTCATCCATTACAAATATTAATTTATCCAATACCTTATTCGACCATAATTTTTACGGCATAGTTGAATTAGGGGCGGGCGTAACGGATTACAGCAATATGCAAATACATAATTGCATTTTCAGGTGCAGCGGAAGAGCGGTTTATGAATATGGCGACAAATCGTTTAACCATATTCTGCTCCTCGCGCCATCCGATTTAACCATTGGCGCAGCAAATGAGCAAAATGTTTTTTCTGACATGGACTATGGTATAAGATTAGTAAACCCCGTTGACTATAACATCCGGTACAATTATTTTAAAGATGCACCGGGGCGTGTACCCGATGTGTCACAGGCGCGGTTACTGGCTTATCCGCTTATAACCTCGCCCACCGGCTACGGAGCTTTAATATTGGGCGAAGCCGCCAATGCCAATGATGATAAAATTATTTTGCACAACACATTTGAAAACATGAGGTATGGCATTGGCAATGTAACTGAGCAGTTGAGGATGGAACAAAACACAATAAACAACTGTGCCGAAGCAGGGTACAGGATGTTTAACTGCAACGGAAAGCTTGCAGGCAGCTTTGTTAAATGCAACCAGAATGCCATGAGCAACAGCAAAAACAACATTTTGGTTGAAAAATGCGGCAGCAACACTATTCAGATTACCGGTAACGATTTGCATGTAAAAACACCTGCCGATTTAACTGTTCCTACTTCTGCCGTTTATATAAACAGCACAGCCACCACAGGCAATGCCGTTTCCGTTGACCATAATAACATTTATGCAACTGGCGATTATGGCATAAGGGTATTATATGAGCAGGGCGCAAACAGCGCAGTAACTATTACAGACAACTCCATAACCGGAGCGCGAATAGGAATATATGCCAACAACACACCGGGCATAAGCGTTGGAACGGACGGCAGCAGCCTTTTGCCCAACACCATTGCTATGGAGGCTGATGACGGATTAGAAACAAGCCAAATGTATTCAGGCATATTTATACAGGACTGCAACGATGCTGTTATTAAAGCGAACGACATTTATAACAACAGCGTTGTTGCTTATAATGCTGATAAAATACGCGGCATTGCTGCCGACAATTCTCAAAACCTGAATATATGCGGCAACGGCATTACACGCCTCGGCTATGCCCTGCGCTTTGAGGGCGATTGCCAAACCACGCGGCTGAAAAATAATGTGATGACTGATTATAACAAAGGTATTTGGTATGAAAACGCACAATTTTCACCTCAGGGAACTGCAAATAACGCATGGGATAATCAATGGATTACTTCAAACAATGCTTTAATGAAAGTGGATGGATACTTGCAGGTAGCATCACCTTTTAAATGGTATTTTCAAGGAGATGAAACAGACGTAAATAATTTATTTACTCCTGATCCTTATAATGGGAATGTTATTTTAGCGGATGATAATGAAGCAAGTTCAAATACTGATTGTGCAACCGCGTTATTTACCAATGTCGATATTGACAGAGATAAAGAATTTGGTCCCGTAGTGGGTGATTCTGCTGTGTACGATAGTTATGCAGATGAGGCTAAATACCTTGCTAAAGAAACCCTGTTCAAACGGCTCAGCGCTGACACCACACTGCTCACCACAGGCAGCGCGGCTGACTCATCATTCCGCGCATTTTACAATGTCATGCTCAATGCCAACATAGGCAAGTTTGACTCCGTAAAGCAGGCTATTAAAGCCGATGACATTGCTGCTGCTGCAACCATTAACAGCAGCATTACCGAAAGCAATGATATGGAAGCCAACTATAAGCTCATCAACAGCCTTATTATCGGCAAGCTGGCAGCAGGTGATACGCTTGATGCAACAGACACCACAGCGTTGGAAAGCCTGCTGGCGCAGCACTGGCTCATAGCGGGCAAGAGCGTTTACAGTGCGGCAGCCTTGCTCGGTAAGGAATATTACTCTCCTGAATTGCCCGCATTGCGGCAGGGTGGCAGTCATACTCAGAATGAATTGCCTGAAAAAACACTGCCGGCTGATAAGGTACGCATACAACCTAACCCAGCCAACAGCTTGCTGTTGGTAACAGGAATGAGTGATGGTAAAAATGAAATGCAGGTTTACGACCTTTATGGCAGGTTATTATTTACAAAGCAAAATAACAGCAGCAGTGGCGTAATTGACGTATCTTCGCTGGCAGAAGGTATTTATAATCTGAGGATACGAAATGAGACAGATGAGTATTTTAGAACGAGATTTATTGTAATTAAATAATTTGAAATCACTTAATTTAAAATGCTTACTAATGGCAGCAACATTTTGTTGCTGCCATTTTTTTTCTTATGCGCAAAATAGAAATAGCGTATGGTGCTTTGGCGATAGTGCGGGAATAGATTTTGGTTCGGGATTACCTGTTACTTTTCAATCAGGAATGGATAGTCGGGGAAGCTGTGTCAGCATTTCAGACAATAACGGGAATTTACTTTTTTATGCAGCAACAATGTACAAGTATGCCATAAGTATTGATAATTCAACCTTTGTTTTTAATTCAACAGGATCAGTAATGCAAGATGGAGATTCTATTGTTGGAGAAGGTTGGTATCAGGAATTGGTAATTGTTCCTAATCCTGCCAACGACAGTGTATATTATCTTTTTTCAATAAATGTCACTGGTAATAACGGACTTGTTTACAGCATCATAGATATGAAACAGAATGGTGGATTAGGAGCAGTTACTGCTAAGAATATACAACTGCAAAGCTTTGAACAAGTGGATTGCTTAAATGCCGTTAAACATGGTAACGGAAGAGATTGGTGGCTAATATTCAGAAAATCAGATGCACTCACATTTAGTTCAAATAACGATTGGTACAGCTATTTAATAACTCCTAACGGAATTCAGAATTTATCCGTTCAGTCCGTTGGTTCGCAAAACAGAACAGGAGGAGCGCATACCAATTTTTCGCCTGATGGCGAAAAATTGGTATTTACCAATTGGTTGGGTTTGATTGAAGTTTATGATTTTGATCGTTGCACAGGATTGTTAAATAATCCCGTTACTATAGAACCTGATTTAGGTAACCCTCCTTATCCATTTATTTGGAGTTGTGAGTTTTCTCCTGATGAAAGTAAGTTATATGTTACCACCAATCAAACTACTTCATATTTATTTCAATACGATTTAAACGCACCCAATATTCCCGGAAGCAAAGATACTCTATGGTCATTTAATTTATTTCCTTATGCAATAGGAGGATTAAAGTTGGCTCCTGATAACAAAATCTATTTGAGTAATGTGTATTATAATGCCTCTAATTATTATCCTTACAGGGATAGTGTTTACAACATGTACAATATGAACTTATCAGTAATTAACCAACCTGATAGCTTAGGCGCAGCATGTGATTTTCAGCCGTACAGTTTTTATCTCGGAGGCAAAAGAACATATCTTGGTTTACCTAATAATCCTGATTATGAGTTGGAGGCGGTAGCGGGTAGTGTGTGTGATACACTTACAGGCATAGCTCCCTCTCCTTTGGAGAGGGGTGGGGTGAGGATATTTCCCAACCCCGCCAACAGCACATTGTATGTTAGCGGAATGCCTGAAGGCAAAAATGAAATAGAGGTGTATGATATTTACGGCAGATTATTATTAAAGAAGAATGCTTCTGCAGCGGGCAGCATTGATGTATCTTCGCTTTCTGACGGAGTGTATAACCTTAGAATAAAGAATGAAGCAGGCGAATATTTTAAAAAACGGTTTGTGGTTATTAAATAATTTAAAATTTTCATTAATGGCAGCAACACTCTGTTGCTGCCATTTCTTTTCCTATGCGCAAAACCGTAATTCGGTGTGGTGCTTTGGCGACAGCGCTTTAATTGACTTCAGTGATACTTCAAATATTATAGTTGGCTCATGTGGATTAGATACCAGAGGTTCATGCGCATCAATTGCAAATGAAAATGGTAAACTTCTTTTCTATGCCGAAACAAGAGCCACAATAAGTGGCAACACCACATTAGTTTTTGATACAACTCATCAGGTAATGCAAAACGGAAATAATATTGTTGGCAGAGGTTGGTATCAGGAATTGGTAATAGTACCCAATCCGGCTAATGACAGCACCTATTACTTATTTTCTATTGGAGTAACGAGCATATATGGCTTATATTACAGCATAATTGATATGCGGCTGAATAACGGCTTGGGGGCTGTGACGGTTAAAAATGTTCAACTGCAAAGCTTTGAGCAGGTTGATTGCTTAAATGCCGTTAAGCATGGCAATGGAAGGGACTGGTGGGTATTATTCAGAAAAGCAGGTTCTTTATCAAATGGCAACAATGACTGGTATTCTTATTTAATTACACCTGTCAGCGTTCAGAATTTTTCCATTCAGTCAATAGGTTCATTAAACAAAACCAACTCAGGATATACCAATTTTTCGCCATCAGGCGAAAAATTGGTATTTACCAATTTGATTGGGTTGGTTGAGCTATATGATTTTGACCGTTGTTCAGGATTATTGAGCAATCCTGTTACCATTGAACCGGAAGCATTGCCATCAGTGCCATATACTTGGAGTTGTGAATTCTCACCCGATGCAAGCAAATTATATGTAACAACAGCAGATGATACTACTTACCTATTTCAATATGACTTAAATGCGTCAAATATCTCACAAAGTAAAAATACACTTTGGACAACCAACTATCCTCTTTATACTGGAGGCGGATTAAAATTAGCTCCAGACAATAAAATTTATTTAGCCAGCATATATTATAATGGAGTTCAATTTCCTTATCCATATCAGGATACTGTTTATAATATGTACAATATGAACTTGTCAGTAATAAACCAACCTGATAGTTTAGGAATTGCATGTGATTTTCAGCCTTACAGTTTTTATCTCGGAGGCAAAAGAACATATCTTGGTTTACCCAATAATCCTGATTATACACTGCCTGCAATATCAGGCAGTCCCTGTGATACATTAACGGGTATAGCACCTCTTGCAACATCAGCAAAGGGAGCGGAGTTGTTTGTTACCTACATGGCATCATGGCAAAAATTGTTTGTAAATGCGCAGCATTTAAAAGGGAAAAATATAACACTAACCCTATATGATGTTACAGGCAAGCTAATTTATAACACTGCGCGAGTGCTCTCCCCTTCAGGGGTTGGGGGTAGCGCAGGCGGTTATTTTACACAGGATATTAATTGCAGCGCACTTGCAAAAGGCATGTATATTGTTTCTTTGCAAACAGAAAAAGAAAGATTGGTAAATAAATTTGTTGTTGAATAACTTTTGTTTTAAATGAAATCACTCCGATACATAAGCGCAGCATTTTTACTATGCTGCGCTTATTTTGCAAATGCACAAAAGCAAGGCAGCGTGTGGTGCTTTGGCGACAGTGCGCTGGTTGATTTTAGTGATACTGCCAATATCATAACAGGCAGCAGCATGGTAAAATCGCGCGGCAGTTGTGCAAGCATTGCCGACAGTGCCGGAAGCCTGTTATTTTATGCAGGTTATAATACAGATACATGGGCTGCCGGAGGTCCGCCATTTCAAAATGGTGAAATTTGGAATAAACAACATCAAATCATGCAAAATGGTGATTCTATTGTTATGCAAGCCTGGTACCATGAAGTTTTAATTATTGATAATCCATCTAACAACAATCAATATTATGTTTTTTCCATTGGCGTAACGGGTAGTAGTCAGTTAGGTTTATATTATTCCATAGTTGATATGAGCGCTAATGGCGGATTAGGCGAAGTGATTCAAAAAAATGTACAGTTGCATAATTACAAAAGCGCTGACGGATTAACAGCCATTAAGCATGGCAACGGAAGAGACTGGTGGATTATTAACCGGAGGTGGAATAATATTAACAACACTTTTTACAAATATTTGATTTCGCCAGCGGGTGTTTCCGATTCCATGCCGCAAAATATTGGGTTTGCAACTAATCATGGGTTTGGCAGAATTCAATTTTCAAATAATGGCAATAAAATGGTATATTATACCTTGGTTGGCTTATTGGAATTGTATGACTTTGACAGATGCACAGGGCAATTAAGTAATTTACAAACCATTTACCCTGAACTCACACAGGCTCCCTTACGCTGGTATTGGGGAGCATGTTTTTCGCCTGACGATAATTTACTTTATATATCCGGCATACCCATACAATCAACCGACACATCGCGGCTGTATCAGCTTGATTTAACGGCAACCAATATAGCTGCCAGTGCCGATACATTATGGCAAACTCATTTTAATGCATCTATGGGATTTCTTAAATTAGCTCCTGACGGTAAAATTTATTTAGCAACAAGCTATTATCAATATTATCCTTATAAGGACACTATGTATAATAATACCAATATGTATTTAAGCACCATTAACTCTCCCAACAGCTTAGGCTCAGCATGTGATTTACAACCCTACTCATTTTATCTTGGTGGCAAAAGAACTTACGGAGGTTTACCTAATAATCCTGATTATACACTGCCTGCAATATCAGGCAGCCCATGCGATACATTAACGGGCATAGCACCTCTTGCAACATCAGCAAAGAGAGCGGAGTTGTTTGTTACCTACATGGCATCATGGCAAAGGTTGTTTGTAAATGCACAGCATTTAAAAGGAAAAAATATAACACTAACCATATACGATATTTCAGGCAAGTTATTTTACAACACTGCGCGTGCGCTCTCCCCTTCAGGGGTTGGGGGTAGCGCAGGAGGTTATTTTACACAGGATATTAATTGCAGCGCACTTGCAAAAGGCATGTACATTGTTTCGTTGCAAACAGAAAAAGAAAGATTGGTAAATAAATTTGTTGTTGAATAACTTTTGTTTTAAATGAAATCACTCCGATACATAAGCGCAGCATTTCTTATATGCTGCGCTTATTTTGCAAATGCGCAAAAGCAGGGCAGCGTGTGGTGCTTTGGCGACAGTGCGCTGGTTGATTTTAGTGATACTGCCAATATCATAACAGGCAGCAGCATGGTAAAATCGCGCGGCAGTTGTGCAAGCATTGCCGACAGTGCCGGAAGCCTGTTATTTTATGCAGGTTATAATACAGATACATGGGCTGCCGGAGGTCCGCCATTTCAAAATGGTGAAATTTGGAATAAACAACATCAAATCATGCAAAATGGTGATTCTATTGTTATGCAAGCCTGGTACCATGAAGTTTTAATTATTGATAATCCATCTAACAACAATCAATATTATGTTTTTTCCATTGGCGTAACGGGTAGTAGTCAGTTAGGTTTATATTATTCCATAGTTGATATGAGCGCCAATGGCGGATTAGGCGAAGTGATTCAAAAAAATGTGCAGTTACATAATTACAAAAGCGCTGACGGATTAAAAGCCATTAAACATGGCAACGGAAGAGACTGGTGGATTATTAACCGGAGGTGGAATAATATTAACAACACTTTTTACAAATATTTGATTTCGCCAGCGGGTGTTTCCGATTCCATGCCGCAAAATATTGGGTTTGCAACTAATCATGGGTTTGGCAGAATTCAATTTTCAAATAATGGCAATAAAATGGTATATTATACCTTGGTTGGCTTATTGGAATTGTATGACTTTGACAGATGCACAGGGCAATTAAGTAATTTGCAAACCATTTATCCTGAACCCACGCAAGCTCCATTTGGTTGTTATTGGGGCGCATGTTTTTCGCCTGACGATAATTTACTTTATATATCCGGCATACCCATACAATCAACCGATACATCGCGGCTGTATCAGTTTGATTTAACGGCAACCAATATTGCTGCAAGTGTTGATACATTGCGACAAACTCATTTTAATGAAACTATGGACGATTTAAAGCTTGCTCCTGACGGTAAAATTTATTTAGCAACAAGTTATTATCAATATTATCCTTATAACGACACTATGTATAATAACACCAATATGTATTTAAGCACCATTAACTCTCCCAACAGCTTAGGCTCAGCATGTGATTTACAACCCTACTCATTTTATCTTGGTGGCAAAAGAACTTACGGAGGTTTGCCTAATAATCCGGATTATGAGTTGGGGGCGTTAGCGGGAAGTGCGTGTGATACGTTGACAGGCATAAGCCCCCTAAATCCCCCAAAGGGGAACTTAATAAACATTTACCCCAACCCTGTAAACAACATCTTGTTTATATCAGGATTAAGCGATGCAAAAAATGAACTGGTTGTTTACGACATTTACGGGCGACTGATAATAGAAAAACAAACTAATGGCACAAATGGCAGCATTGATGTATCTTCGCTTTCTGACGGAGTGTATAATATTAGAATAAAGAATGAAGCAGGCGAATATTTTAAAAAACGGTTTGTGGTTATTAAATAGTTTAAAATGTTTAATAATGGCAGCAACACTTTGTTGCTGCCATTTTTTTTGCGTTTCACAAAATAGGAACTCGGTATGGTGTTTTGGTGATAGTGCTGGTATTGATTTTTCAAGCGGAATACCTGTAACTTTTTCTTCTTCTGTTGACGGAAGAGGCAGTTGTGTAAGCATTGCGGATAGTAATGGACAACTGTTGTTTTATGCGGCTACTATGCGTGCATATGCTTCTAATACAGAGATGGCAACTTTTGTTTTTGATAGAAATCATGATATAATGCTTAATGGGGATTCTATTGTAGGCAGGTTGTGGTATCAGGAATTGGTTATAATTCCAAATCCTGCAAATGACAGCACATATTACCTTTTCTCAATAAGTATTACCGATACATTTGGTATTGTTTATAGCGTAATAGATATGCGATTGAATAACGGCTTGGGTGCTGTAACAGTTAAAAATGTTCAACTGCAAAGCTTTGAACAAGTGGATTGCTTAAATGCTGTTAAGCATGGCAACGGAAGAGATTGGTGGTTATTATTCAGAAAATCAGATGCACTCACATTTAGTTCAAATAACGATTGGTACAGCTATTTAATAACTCCTAACGGAATTCAGAATTTATCCGTTCAGTCCGTTGGTTCGCAAAACAGAACAGGAGGAGCGCATACCAATTTTTCGCCTGATGGCGAAAAATTGGTATTTACCAATTGGTTGGGTTTAATAGAACTTTATGATTTTGACCGTTGCACAGGATTGTTAAATAATCCCGTTACTATAGAGCCTGATGCGGGTATGCCACCCTATCCTTTTACATGGAGTTGTGAATTTTCACCCGATGAAAGTAAGTTGTATGTAACCGCATCTCCAAATACTACTTACTTATTTCAATATGATTTAAACGCAGCGAATATTTCGCTTACTAAGGATACGTTGTGGGCGTTGACTTTTCCAAATTATGCTGGGGGTGGTTTAAAACTTGCATCCGATGGCAAAATTTATTTGGCATGTTGGTACAACAATGGAATTATGTTTCCTTACCCATACCCTGATACTGTCTATAATATGTACAATATGAACTTGTCAGTAATAAACCAGCCTGATAGTTTAGGTTCGGCATGTGATTTTCAGCCTTACAGTTTTTATCTTGGCGGTAAGAGAACATACTTGGGCTTGCCTAATAATCCGAATTATGAACTTGGAGCAATAGCAGGTAGTGCGTGTGATACACTAACAGGTATAGCACCTCTTGCAACATCAGCAAAGGGAGCGGAGTTGTTTGTTACCTACATAGCTTCATGGCAAAAGCTGTTTGTAAATGCGCAGCATTTAAAAGGAAAAAGTATAACGCTAACCATATACGATGTTACAGGCAATCTAATTTATAACACTGCGCGTAGGCTCTCCCCTTCAGGGGTTGGGGGTAGCGCAGGAGGTTATTTTACACAGGATATTAATTGCAGCGCACTTGCAAAAGGCATGTACATTGTTTCGTTGCAAACAGAAAAAGAAAGATTGGTAAAGAAATTTATAGTTGAATAACTTTTGTTGTAAAATGAAATTACTCAAATTCATAAGCGCAGCATCCCCGTACCCGCGAAGCTGTGCTTCGTGGGTTTTGTGTTTGGAAGTTTTACTTCAATCATATACTGATCTAAAAATTATCATTTTTGCATATATGCAAACAACAAATGTCTGAAGTTTATAAAACTTTTCCGGGCGGTTTATATTTTGTAACAATTACAACCATTGGCTGGGTTGATATTTTCACAAGGCGATTGTATCAGGATATAGTTACAGACAGTATTATTTACTGCCAAAAAAACAAAGGGCTGCAACTATATTGCTACTGCATCATGCCAAGCCATGTTCACATAATTGCATCAAGAGAAGAAGGAACTTTAAATGATTTAATGCGTGATATGAAATCTTTTACCGCTAAAACGATAATGCAGTCTATAGAAGAAAATATGCTGGAAAGCAGGCGCGAATGGTTGATGAAAGAATTTAAGTTTTATGGCAGACTATCATCACATAAACAGGAAAAACAGTTTTGGCAACACGATAATCACGCATTTGAATTATACTCTAACCGCATCATAGACCAAAAGGTTGATTACATACATCGTAATCCTGTTGAAGCAGGTTTTGTTGATGAACCGCATTTATGGAGGTTAAGCATCGCAAACGAAAACAGCCCGATTAAGGTGTTAAGTATGTAAGTGTTTTTTATCGGAAGCGCAGCTTCCCTGCACAAACCCCACGAAGCACAGCTTCGCAGGTACGGGGAAGGATGTCATAATCATTAAAAACATCTCCTAATACACCATAACGTCCCTCAGAAATAAAAATAAAACTCGATTTCTTTTTAATCATCTGCCTCTATAAAGCAGCGTATAAAAAAAGGCTGCCTCAATTTATTGTTTTGAAACAGCCTCTTTTAATTATTTTAAAGTAGGTTTACTTTACCGACTCAACAATTGCTTTAAAAGCGTCCGGATTGTTAAGTGCAAGGTCGGCAAGAACTTTGCGGTTAAGTTGGTTTCCTGCTTTATGCAGTTTACCCATAAACTCGCTGTAAGACATATCATAGTTTCTTACCTCAGCATTAATACGCTGAATCCATAAGCCGCGAAAGTTGCGTTTCTTTGTTTTACGGTCGCGGTAGGCATATTGCAAACCTTTTTCTACGGTGTGTTTGGCAACGGTTAATACGTTACCTCTTGCGCCCCAATTTCCTTTGGCGCGGTTGAGCAGTTTTTTACGTCTTGCTCTTGATGCTACTGAATTTACCGAACGTGGCATGTGTTTTAATTTTTGGTGTTAGCGCTCCGCCTTGCGGAATCTTGATGCTAATTACCTGGTTAAACTTAATTGAATAATATTTTTTATGCTATTGAAAGCATTCTTTTTACGTTAAACTCGTCAGACTTATGAACGATGGCTGCATTGGTTAATGCACGCTTGCGCTTAGTTGACTTCTTGGTAAGGATATGGCTTTTGAAAGCATGTTTTCTTTTTATTTTACCCGTTCCAGTAACACTGAATCTTTTCTTTGCACTGGAGTTTCTTTTCATTTTCGGCATGATGCTTCTAATTTTTATTTGTTTATTATTTTATTTACTTCTTCTTTGCAAGTGGTGCCAGGTGCAGAAACATGCGGTTGCCTTCTAATTTCGGAAGCATTTCAACCTTTGCATATTGCTCCAACTCCTGCGCAAACTTCAGGAGGATAATTTCTCCTTTTTCTTTATAAGCTATGCTTCGTCCTTTAAAGTGAACATAAGCTTTAACTTTTGCTCCCTCTTCAAGGAATTTGATGGCATGTTTTAATTTGAAATTAAAGTCATGTTCATCGGTATTGGGCCCGAAGCGTATTTCCTTTACGACAGACTTCGCTGCTTTTGCTTTTTGCTCTTTGTCTTTTTTCTTTCTTTCGTAAAGAAATTTTTGATAGTCAACTATTTTACAAACCGGTGGTGTGCTGGTATTTGATATTTCTACCAAATCAAGCCCCATATCCTGTGCCATGTTCAACGCAGTCTGGGTGTCATATATTTGGGGTTCTACATTATCACCAACTAATCTTACTTGTGGTGCGTGAATTCGTCCGTTAATACGGTGCTCCTCTACTTTAGGCCGGGGCAATCGTCTGTCTTGAAAACGACCGCCTGGCGGCTTGGGTGAACCTGGTTTGTTAAATGTTGCTATATAGCCTCCTTTTTACTGGTTTATTAATAATTGATTTTCAATTTCCTTTTTCACTAATTGGCAAAATGCTTCAGGTGTCATGCTACCTTTATCTCCTTCTCCGTGTTTACGTACCGAAACCTGCTGCTCATTCATTTCTTTCTCTCCCACAATCAGCATAAAAGGCACTTTTTTTACCTCTGCATCCCTGATTTTTCTGCCAATTTTTTCCCCCCTTTCGTCAACGAGGGCGCGAATATCGTAATTATTTAGTAACTGTG
Organism: Bacteroidia bacterium; assembly: GCA_037045145.1. NCBI lineage: Bacteria > Pseudomonadati > Bacteroidota > Bacteroidia > Bacteroidia bacterium. Next base: position 260,005 of record JBAOIA010000012.1, on the reverse strand, counting down.
AAACAGATTTTGCAAAATCATTAAACTTTTCACTGATGGGCAGTATGGCTACTTGCATAGGTGCAAGCCACAAAGGGAAATTACCTGCATAATGCTCAATCAAAAATCCGATAAAGCGCTCGTGCGTACCTAAGGGCGCACGGTGTATGCAAAGCGGTGTTTTCATGGTATTGTCGGTATCGCGGTAGGTGAGTCCAAAGCGTGCAGGTACAGCAAAGTCAACCTGATTGGTGGCTAATGTAAACTCACGACCAATGGCACTCCACACCTGTACATCTATCTTAGGGCCATAAAAAGCACTTTCGTCAGGTACTTCAACGTAGGGTATGTTTGATTCAATTAATACACGTCTTACCATATCTTCGGTTTTGAGCCAAAGTTCAGGCTCGTTTACATATTTTTTTCCTAATTTTTCAGGTGAGTGGGTAGAAAAACGCATGATGTATTTTTCGATTCCGAAGATTTTAAAATACTTTAAGTACATGTCGTTAACTGCCTTAAACTCAGATGCAAACTGTTCTTCTGTACAATAAATGTGAGCATCATTCATCTGAAGGCAGCGTACACGCATCAGTCCAAATAGCTCACCCGATTGTTCGTAGCGGTAGCAAGTTCCATATTCAGCCAGTCTAATGGGTAAATCGCGATAGCTGGCATTAAGATTCCCGAAAATTTTGTGGTGATGTGGACAGTTCATGGGTTTCAGGTAGTACTTTTCTCCATCCATTTCCATTGGCGGAAACATGCTTTCTGCATAATATGGAAGGTGTCCTGTAGTCAGATACATGCTTTCCTTAGCCAAATGAGGGGTGCGGACACGCTTGTAGCCGGCTTCATTTTCTGTACGTTTTGCAAGATTTTCTAATTGCTCTATTAAAACACCTCCATTCGGCAGCCATAGCGGCAGACCGGGGCCAACCTCGTCATCAAACATAAATATTTCGAGCTCTTTGCCTAACTTACGGTGGTCGCGCTTTTTGGCTTCCTCCAGCATGGCTAAATATTCGTCCAACTCTTTCTGCTTTGGAAAAGTAATGCCATAAATACGTGTCAGCTGTTTGTTCTTTTCATCGCCTTTCCAGTAGGCACCGGCAAGGTTCATCAACTTAACGGCTTTAATATAACCGGTATGTGGAATATGCGGCCCGCGACATAAGTCAGTAAAACCTCCCTGAGTGTAGAACGTAATGTTTCCGTCTTCGAGGTTTTGTAAGAGGTCTAATTTGTATTCGTCATTTTTATCTGTGAAATATGCAATGGCTTCTTGTTTGGGAACCTCTTTTCTGATAAAGACATTATTTTTTCTGGCAAGCTCAATCATTTTATCTTCAATTTTCTTGAAGTCATCACTTGAAATTTGTTTGCCACCTAAGTCCACATCGTAGTAAAAACCATTTTCTACAGGAGGTCCAACCCAGAATTTGATTCCCGGAAAATAAAACTCCAAAGCTTCGGCCATCAGATGTGCCGATGAATGCCACATAGTATTTTTACCATCCTGACTATCCCATGTCAGTAATTCCAATGCTGCATCACTGTTTATAGGTCTGGAAAGGTCTGATACCTGACCATTAATTTTTGCTGCAAGTACGTTGCGTGCAAGCCCTTCGCTAATGCTCTTAGCTATTTCCATTGCAGTGGTTCCGTCAGGATATTCTCTGACGTTTTTATCCGGAAAAGTAATTTTCATTCTTAAAAAAATTTCGGCAAAGATAATTAACTAAACATGCAGGTAAAAAAAACTATTGACTTAGGTTTCTGCTTTTCTCCTTACATTTGCCCATGCACCAAACTATACTAATCATTGACTTTGGCTCACAATACACACAACTTATTGCCAGAAGGCTTCGTGAGCTAAATGTTTATTGCGAGATACATCCTTATAACCACCTGCCTGAAATAAGTGATACCATTAAAGGAGTTATTTTTTCAGGGAGCCCTTTCTCTGTGCGCGACACACAGGCACCATTTTTTGATACAAAAAGTTTTTTCGGTAAAACACCTGTGTTAGGTCTGTGCTATGGAGCACAAATGCTGGCCCATCAAAATCAAGGCGAGGTGGTGGCATCAAAAATCAGAGAATATGGACGTGCCATTCTTAAAATTAATTTTGATGATGATATTTTTAATGATGTAAATGACAACAGTCAAGTATGGATGTCGCATGCCGACACCATTCGTAATGCGGGTAATGATTTTGAAGTTATAGCACAAACTGACGATGTTGCCGTAGCTGCTTTCAGACATAAGCATTTGGCTGTTTATGGCTTTCAGTTTCATCCGGAAGTGTATCATAGCAAAGAGGGCAAGAAAATGTTGGCTAACTTTGTTTATAATATTTGTGGCTGCAGGGGTGACTGGACACCATCCTCATTCGTAGATGAAACTGTTGCTCATTTACAAATGAAGTTAAAAAACGATAAAGTAATTCTTGGACTTTCAGGCGGTGTTGATTCAAGTGTGGCTGCATTACTTCTTCATAAAGCAATCGGAAAAAACCTCTATTGTATTTTTATTGATAATGGTCTGCTTCGTAAAAACGAAGCACAACATGTGATGGAAGTTTTCAAGCCATTGGGGTTGAATATTAAATGTGTAGATGCAGCTTCTGTTTTTTATGATGCATTAAAAAATATATCAGATCCTGAACAGAAGAGAAAAACCATTGGCAGGGTATTTATTGAAGTTTTTGATAAAGAAGCACATCTTATATCTGATGTTCGGTGGCTTGCACAAGGCACTATTTATCCTGATGTAATTGAGTCGGTTTCTGTAAAAGGCCCTTCTGCAACCATTAAGTCGCATCACAATGTTGGTGGGCTTCCGGAAAAAATGAATCTTCAAATTGTGGAACCATTACGGTCGCTTTTTAAAGATGAAGTAAGAAAAGTAGGTAAGGAGATGGGATTAAAAGAAGAGTTGTTGAACCGTCATCCATTTCCCGGTCCCGGATTAGGCATTAGAATATTGGGGGAAATTAGTGCAGAGAAAGTAAGGATGCTGCAGGAAGCCGATCATGTTTTTATTTCCTTATTGCAAAAGCACAATCTCTATCAAAAAGTGTGGCAGGCAGGGACTATTTTTCTGCCGGTTAATTCTGTTGGCGTGATGGGCGATGAGCGTACTTATGAAAATGCTATCTGCATCAGAGCAGTTACCAGTACCGATGGTATGACTGCTGACTGGGCTCATTTACCATACGAGTTTTTAAGTATTGTTTCCAACGAAATTATCAATAAGGTAAAAGGAATAAACAGGGTTGTTTATGACATCAGTTCAAAGCCACCTGCAACAATTGAATGGGAGTAGGGTTATGAATTTTAGAAGCAGCAAAAAGTATTTGAGTTGTGCACTGGCAGTGATGTTGCTGGCAGGCTGCAGTAGCAGTAGAAAAACTACACAACCGCCACCACCGGCACCCACACCCAAGCAGGTAGAGCAACCGGTTAAAAAAACTGAAGTAGTACATGAAAAACCTGAGAAAAAAGATATCAATATTGGATTGATGTTACCATTAAATCTGCAACAGCAAATACAAATGTTTGATGATACATCAGGAAATGCCACACCGGATTATAATAATTTGAGCACCCTGCAGTTTGCAGAAGGTGCATTGCTGGCAGCAGACAGTTTAAAATATTTAGGAATCAATGTTAATTTACACATTGCAGAAACCCCTGCAGATAGTTTTGCTCTTTGGCGATTGTGGCGGCAAAACAATTTTGTTAAGTGCGAGGCTGTAATAGCGTCTGTTCCATCGTCTTATATTCCGGCAGTTGCTCGTCTGAGTTTCAACAACAAACAAAGTTTGATTCTTACACAAGCTTCAAACACCAATTTTAAAACATCTAACGAGCATGTTTATATGCTTTCGCCTTCAACCCATACACAGTGCATGGTGGCAGCTAAAGAAATTGCAGCTCGATTTCCCGATTCCAAATTTATTTTACTTGCCCGTGATGTAAAACCGGATAAAGACATAGCACAGATTTTTAAAGAGAATTTACCCGCAAAGCAACTGAAGCATTTTATAACCAGTAATTTTTATCCGGATTCTGTTTGTAAAATATTAAAATCAGAAAACGCTGTTTTGATTATAGCCTCGTCTGCCGAAGCCTATGTCAATACCATACTCAATCAGGTAAATGAATGTATAGAAAAACCTGCATTTGCCTTTGGCCTTCCTACCTGGGAAAATTTTGAGAGTATAGATTTTAATATTCTTAAAAATTTGCGAATTACTTTTTTTACATCAACATATTTAGATTACCATGCCGCTTCAACCAAGAGTTTTAGAAACAGTTTTATTAATCATTACAAAACCGAGCCTTTATTAGCTGCTTTTCAGGGCTACGAAGCCGTGATGGAGTATGTGAAATCAAATGCTGCACATGGCACATTTAAATCTAATTATTTGCCTACGTTAAAGATTAAATTTGTCAAAGATGCTGCCAATGGCATCAAAGAAAATCAAGGGATAAATCTTATTGAAATCAAAGATTATACGTTGGTTCCAATGGAATAGCGTTTTGTTTTATTTTGCAAAATATTGATTTGTAATTAGTTGTAAAGCAAGACAGTGAAATAGACGTTACAGTAAAAAAATATGAAAAGCATTTGGCATTAAACAAAAAATAATTACTTTTGCACTCCCTTAATAAAATTGAGTAGTTATGTCCCGTATATGTGATTTGACCGGAAAGACAAGTATTGTAGGAAACAATATTTCTTTTTCCAATCGTAAAACGAAGCGCAGATTTAATCCGAATTTGCAAACTAAAAAGTTTTTTATTCCGGAAACGGGCGAGTGGGTAACTTTAAAAGTTTCAGCTTCTGCTATCCGCACCATCAATAAAAAAGGAATTTCAGCCTGTATAAACAGTCTGATAAAAAAAGGACACATTTAATCTTTTAGCATCATGGCAAAAAAAGGAAACAGAGTTCAGGTAATCATGGAGTGCACAGAGCACAAGAACAGTGGTATGCCAGGAACATCACGTTATATCACAACAAAAAACAAGAAGAACACTACAGAGCGTTTGGAGTTGAAGAAATACAACCCCATTCTTAAAAAAGTTACTCTTCATAAAGAAATTAAATAATTTAAAGCTTAAATAAAATGGCTAAGAAAGTAGTTGCAACACTTAAAACCGGTAAAGGAAAAGAGTTTTCCAAGGTGATTAAAATGGTGAAAGGTGCCAATGGAGCCTATTCATTCAAAGAAGAGATTGTGCATAACGATCACGTAAAAGATTTTTTGAAAGAGAAATAATATTTATGAGACCGAATGACAGCTTTCTTCCCTCAGGAAGAAGGCTGTTTTTGTTTTAATACTATAACAAAAAGAATCAGACTATGGGATTTTTCGGACTGTTTTCGAAAAAAGATAAAGAATCACTTGAGAGCGGATTAAATAAAACTCGTGAAAATTTTTTTACAAAAATTACCAAAGCAGTAATTGGTAAGTCAACAGTTGACGATGAAGTGCTCGATAATGTGGAGGAAATTTTAGTGTCGTCTGATGTTGGTGTGGATACAACCTTGAAAATTGTAAAACGTATTCAGGATAGGGTAGCACGTGATAAATATGTAGGAACCGATCAGCTAAATAACATTTTAAAGGAAGAAATAGCTGCACTACTTGCCGAAAATAAATCAGCTACTGTTGCAAATCTTATTGACGAAAGTAAAAAGCCATATATTATTATGGTGGTTGGTGTGAATGGAGTGGGTAAGACAACTACCATTGGTAAATTAGCCTATCAGTTTAAACAGTCAGGAAAAAATGTGTTGTTGGGTGCTGCGGACACTTTTCGTGCCGCTGCAGTAGATCAATTAAATATTTGGGCCGACAGAGTTCAGGTGCCTATAGTGTCGCAGGGAATGAATGCCGACCCTGCATCTGTTGCATTCGATACTGTAAAGTCAGGTGTTGCGCAGAACAGCGATGTAGTAATTATTGATACTGCTGGACGCCTGCATAATAAAGTTAACCTCATGAATGAGTTGACTAAAATTAAACGTGTTATGCAAAAAGTTGTGCCTGATGCACCTCATGAAATATTGTTGGTGCTTGATGCTTCAACCGGTCAGAATGCTATTGAACAGGCTAGACAGTTTACAGCAGCAACAGAAGTAAATGCACTTGCATTAACAAAATTAGACGGTACTGCAAAAGGTGGTGTAGTGATTGGTATTTCTGATGAGTTTAAAATTCCGGTAAAATATATTGGAGTGGGAGAGAAGATGACAGACCTTCAGGCTTTTGATAGAGTCAGTTTTGTTGATTCACTTTTTGCAAAATAGTTGTTTTATAGATTCTCTAGTAGTTGTTTCAGGAATTCCTTTATGAATCAATTGTTTTTTGTCCACTTTTTCGAGGATTCTAATTTGAAGTTCTGTTACCTCACGGCTTTTATCTATTCGGCATAGTTTTATTAAATGTCATTTTATTCAAATGGATTCTCTGTTTGTAATTTGTTACATTTTGTCCAATTGAACTGCTATTCTTTGTTTTACCAATTTTTGTTTTATTCACACAGTTCTTTCGAAAAAGACTAAAAGGAAAACGAAAATTATTATGTCAGTCCAGAAGGCAAATTTTTCATTTATACCTAAAGTTTTTTTAAGTCCGTGATGAACTTCTGCAATACCATAATGTAGTCCACTTGCAAACGAACTTACAATTCTTCATTCTGGTTTAAAAAAGGAAATTATAGCTACAAGTCCTAAACAAATGTTAGCAAACCCTAATTCACGAAGGATTGGAGAACTATCGGGGCTGTAGAGGTGGGAAATTTGTTTTGCAGTAAATTCAGGTCTCTTTACCTGTTTTATACCGGCTAAAAATAAGCGAAGCCCAGCTGCTGAGCAAATGAACGATTTGCTGAATAAATCAAATGTAAGAGTGGTGTCAGTTATTAAGTTCTCGCCAATAAAATCAATTGTTGGTAAAACAAAGTCAGAATACTTACACCAATCATGTAAAAACTGTTTTGTCGGTCATCTGTATTATTGGTTACTGCCATATTTGTATGTCCAATAATGTAAGACAATATACTTAACTTCAAGGATTGATTGTCAAAAATATATATGCAACAAGGTTTACCAACAGAACTACACCATAAACTGCATTACTTCTACCGCCAATAAGTGAGAGCATCACAGTAAATATTGATATTACCAAGAGTATGATGGATAAAATATCTAATCCTAAAACAATAGGAAAATCATAGATATAACTTGCCACTGAAACTGCAGGAATGGTTAGTCCAATGCTGGCTAAGGCAGAGCCTAATGATAAATTAAGACTGGTTTGCAATTTGTTGTTTTTTGCGGCACTCACTGCGGCAATCCCTTCTGGCAACAAAATTATTGCAGCGATAATTATTCCTACTAAACTTTTGGGTAACCCTTGACTGACTATTAACTGTTCAATAGGTATTGATAAGATTTTTGCAAGTAGAACTACTATGGTTAAACTGATAAGCAAGAACACTAAGCTAATAACAAGAGATGTGTTTGAAATAAGATTTACCTTCTTTTCATTATTTTTAATATCGGTGTCATCAGAAATAAAATACTCCCTATGTCTAATTGTCTGTGCAGATATAAATGCTGTATAAATTGCCAAACATGCGAAAATTTCAAAAAGCAATTGTGTTTCAGTGTAGTATGGTCCAACTTCACTATTGGTAAAGGTTGGAAGTATCATAGTAAATGCAACGATAGATACAAGAGAAATCAGAGCAATTTTCACAGAATGTGGAGAGAAAGTTTGTGTATGAAACTTTCGTCCTCCGATAAACAAACATAATCCAACAATTCCATTTAGAATAAGCATCACTGCGGCATAAACGGTGTCTCTAGCAAATGCTGCATAATCTTTGCCTCCTGTTGTCATTAAAGAAACAATAATGGCTACTTCAATAATTGTAATTGAAACAGCTAAAATTATAGTTCCATAAGGCTCTCCTACACGGTGCGCAATAATTTCAGAGTGATGTACTGCTGACATCACACAAAATATTAATAGTATGCCGGCTATTGTTTGAAAAACAAGGTTATTGTCTAAAAGTCCGGATAAATACAATAGACAAGCTAACACAGGGATTGAGGTTGTCCATTGATAAAGTTTTCTGATTTTTCTCATTCAGACATTATTGTTTGGCAGATGGTTGATTTGTATAGTAAGTAACGATAGACTGTGAAAATATACAATATTAACAAAAGGCGCAAATATCTCAACTAATGATAAAAACAGAAAATAGTAAAGGTCAATTGGATTAAGTTTGAAATATGGATTACATAGTACCAACAGATTGGCATAAGATTGTGGTAGCGTGTTTTAGTGTAACAAGTTGACAACGATATCGCAATACGGATTATCGAAACCTTTATTGACCAGCTTGATTTGTTGCAGTTGCATATTTTTTATTTTCACTTTGTTGGACCCCTTTGGGGTCGCAGGTTGGTAGATAATGTTTTGTTCTATAAATATATGACTCCATCAGGGACAAACCTGTTCTGGTTTTATAACTCCCCCCTAAACGCTTTTGGGCTCAAAGTGACATAATCTGCCTGAATCAGGATTTAAATGATTTGAGTAGGAACATAATGTTACCACTTGTATTAAATCTTTCATCATTTAGATTTCAGTTCGTTAAACTTTGCCTTCATTGTAGGGTTACCATGCGTCAACTTTTTAATAGTCAAATCGTCTGCTTTGTCATTTGCCAACCGTAATTGGTTTTCGCTTGTTGTAAGTTCTTCTTTAACTTTGTTCATGGCAGCTATTGAAGCATCAATTTTTTTTATTGCTTCTTGAAAATGACTTTGTGCTGAGAGATAATTCTTAGAAAAGCCGTCTCTGAATTTGTTTAACTTTTCCTCAAAATTCGTAATGTCTAAATTTTGATTTCTTACTCTATTAAGTTCAGCTTTATAGTGTAAAGAGTTCATTGCTGCATTCCTGAGGAAGGTGATAATTGGTATGAAAAACTGTGGTCGTATAACATACATTTTAGGATACTTGTGTGATACGTCAACAATTCCTGAATTATAGAGTTCGTTGTCTGCCTCTAATAGTGTTACTAAAACGGCATACTCACAATTCTTTTTTAAACGGTCTTTATCAAGTTTGTCAAAAAAATCTTCATTTCTCTTTTTATTGGTAGTTTCATCGCCCTCATTTTTCATCTCAAACATGATTGAAATCACTTCATTATTTTCTTCATCAGTTTCTCTAAAGATATAGTCGCCTTTGGTTCCTGAACTTGAGTCGTTGTCTTTTTCAAAATAGGATTTTTGAAAGGCTGTCGCACGAAGTTTATTAAACTCAACTTCACAATGTTGTTCAAGTGTTTCTCCAACCATTTTAGTTGAAAGTTTTTGCTTCATATCTTTACGAAGAGCAATTTCCTCATCTTTCAGTTTAATGATTTCATCTTTTGTTTTAAGTTCAGCAGAATGTTTTTCGTTTAATGACTTTTCCAGTAGTTGCTTCTCAGTGTCTTTATTCTTTAAATTATTAGCTAAGTCATCTCTTTCTTTTTCAATCTTTTTTACTGCTTCAGCAACACTAAGTTTTTTCTCGATGTCAGCATTACTACTCTTGGTTTTCAGTTCTGCAATTGCTGTGTCTTTTTTGGCAAGTTCAAGAGCATTGTCTGCTTTCAACTTTTCCAGTTCTTTATCTTTCAATGCAAGTTTTTCTTGCAGCACATTTTTATGTTTTGCATCAGCAAGTTTGACTGCATTCTCTTTGTCCTGTTCAGCAAGGTTTAGTCGCTTTTGAAGCTCTTCTTCAAATTCATGGTCTCTTACTTGTTTCAGTATGTCAGCAAAACCTGCTTCATCTACCTTGAAAGCCTTCTTACAGTTTGGGCAAATAATTTCGTTCATTTTTTTATACGCTTATTTGTTTTGGTGTTTTCTAAAAATGGGTGCTAACTCACAAATATACATAAGTGTTTAAGTTTTACAAACAAATGGTTGTGATTGTGATTATACCTCATCATCTTGCTTTTAAGTTCTAAAATATATTGCAGGTTTTTATCGTAATAAGGTTTTTATTATACTTCTAAAGAGCAACTGCAGTACAACTTTAGTTGTTATGTTTAACCAGAAGAGAATGGTGTTTTATTCCTATGCTGATAAATTTGTTTTTGCAATAAAAAACATTTCAGCCATCAATTTTACTGCAATATATTTCTCAATCATTCAATCTACATAATATTTAATAAGATGCATTCTTATTCAAAATAAAACTATTGCCAAAAATTCTATCTCTTAAAGTTAAAATACGGTATCTGATTTTTTATAAACGTTGTACACACAAATTTAAGATTAGTATTTATTGTAAAGAAGACTTGGCTTTGTGATGCAGATGCCACATAGATTAGTTAAAAAGTGATAAAAAGATTTTAAAAGAATTGGAGGGAGGCGACTATTTTATTTCTTTTAACTCCTGCCATTTTTGATTATTCATGTTGTCGTCAAGGTTAGGATTGTAATCAACTTTATCGGTACTGATATATTCGCCATCGTTATTCATCCAATATTGATTGTAACCGCTTTCAACTTTATACTTCTGTCCGCTTTCATCCACGACATTTGTTCTTTCATAAATTCCATCAATGGTTCGTTCCTGCATTCTGTCCGATGCAGCATTTCTTTCACGCCAACCACTCATAATGGCATCGTTTATAGCATTGGTTTTATTAATATGTGCACGCTGTGAGGCTTCAAAATTTGCCTGATTTTGTGCCATCCTTGCATTAAACTGTGCCCAACTTCTACCGGCTTTTTCTGCCTCCGATCTGTTGTAAGCCATAATGGGTTCGAGTTCGAAACGGGTATTGGCCAATGAAAATAAAAGCTGTTTTTTGGCCTTTTCAAAAATGTCTTTATCGGCTTCTAACCCTGAAGCATAATAACTCCACATGCGAAGCTGTTCTGTAGTGCTAATAGAGAAATGCAACAACAAAAAATACGGGTTACCATCAGAAGTTTGCCAATCTGTGCCAATTGCAAAAGTTTTTTTATCCATTGGCATTGCCTGATATAATTGGTCGCTATACCACTTATCAATTCTTGTTATTTCGGGCAACTCATAATATTTTATAAACGTAAGTCCCTGATTGCGGCACACCGGAACTAAATCTTGTTGAATGAATTGTTCAACTCCCGGAAAATCTCTGACCTGCTGCCCGCTTTGATTATAAATATACTGTGTGTTTTGATCAAATGGGTAATTGAACATCTGCAATGGATAGTCCTTTACCATAATTCCTCCGGGGCCTGTAATGGTGGGTTCTCCATTTTGCCTTGAGTTATTAATTTTCCAAGTTGATGGCATTGGTATGGTAGATTGCAAATTTCCATTGGCATCGCGTAACTCATATGCAATTAGTTTTTCCCAATTGTTATTTTTATCAGAGGAGCCTCTTCCTGAGGCATGTGTTGTTGTGCCTGATTCATTTCCTTCATCGGCTTCTTGTACGGAAGATTCACCACTGCCGCAAGATGTAAAAATAGTAATGAGTAATCCGTATCCTATCAATTTTAATGTTCTCATCTTTTATTAGTTTAGTAGCATGTAAAACTAATAATATTTGAAACAATCAGTTATCACCATTCATGGTGATAATTGAAATAAATTAGCCCTTAATATTTGATGCTTTCAGAAGAAAATAAAATCGGAAGAAGCGGTTGACAAATAAAAACTAAAGGATACTGTCTATTATCTTCTCAACAGAAACACCATCGGCTTCGGCCTTATAATTGCGAACTAAACGATGGCGTAGTATTGGAACAGCAACAGCTTTTACATCTTCTATATCAGGAGAAAATTTACCGTTGATAGCTGCATGACATTTAGCACCTATTACTAAAAACTGTGATGCACGCGGACCTGCTCCCCATGCAACATAGTCATTAATCATAGCAGATTTGTTTTCCGAACCCGGACGTGTTTTGGCGGTTAAACCTACTGCATAATGCAACACATTGTCGGGGACAGGGATTTTGCGGATAAGTTCCTGAAAAAAAATAATTTCATTTTCTTCCAGTACTTTTTCCACTTTGCCAATTTTATCACCGGTAGTGTTTTTTACAACCAGAACTTCTTCTTCAAATGAAGGATAATCCAGAAAAACATTAAACATAAATCGGTCGAGCTGTGCTTCAGGAAGGGGATAGGTGCCTTCCTGCTCGATGGGATTTTGTGTTGCCAATACAAAAAACGGATTAGGCAATTCATAACGTTTTCCGGAAACGGTTACAGACCTTTCCTGCATTGCCTCAAGAAGTGCAGCCTGCGTTTTTGGAGGGGTACGGTTAATCTCATCGGCAAGAATTATATTGGCAAATACAGGACCTTTGATAAATTTAAAGTGTCTGTTTTCGTCTAATATTTCTATACCTGTAATGTCACTTGGCATTAAGTCGGGTGTAAACTGAATGCGGCTGAATGAAAGGCCTAATGCCTGTGATATAGTGTTTACTAACAGCGTTTTTGCTAGTCCGGGAACACCAACAAGAAGGCAATGTCCTTTGCTGAAAATAGAAATAAGCACATCGCGTACCACCTCATCCTGACCGACAATTACTTTTCCAATCTCTGTTCGGAGTTTCTGATAACTGTTGACTAAACCTTTTATTGCTTCAACATCTGAAGTATAGTGTTGATTCATTTTGAATTATTTTTTGTGTTAGTTAGACCATTTTTTTATTTCTTCGCAATGACTGAATTCAGGGTCAATTCTTACGTAGGTTGATTTCCGCTTTCTCACTATCCAGTCATCCATCAACTTAGCTTGTTTATGGCTTAATGCAGCCTGCTGAATACGTTGATAGTCGTCTGTAAGATTAGCAACGTGTGGTTGTGTGCGTTTTTTAAGCAGAAATATTTTATAATACTGTGCTCCATCGCGTGATGTGATTAATGCAGGGTTGCTTACTTCGCCTTCTTTTAGTTTGTCAAGCTGAAAAAACACCATGGCATCTACCTGATTGGCTTCAAAACGGGTATTACCTGTTGCCGGGTTAACCACATTGCCGCCATTGTTTTTTGAATCTTCTGCATCTGAGAATTGTATTGCTGCATCTTCAAATTTCATTTTACCACTTCTGATGTCAAAAGCAATACTATCTGCCTTAGCTTTTGTAGCTAACAAATCACTATTACTAACTTCTGGTTTCAGTAATATGTGACGTACATTGATTGTTTCTCCTCTGCGATCAATTAATTGTACCACGTGATAGCCAAATTTTGTTTCAATGATTGGTGAAATTTCACCTTTTTTCAATTTATAGGCCACAGCTTCAAACTCCGGAACAAACTGCCCTCTGGGCACATAACCCAATTCTCCGCCATTCTTTGCAGAGCCTGCATCCTGCGAATAAAGAATTGCAAGTGTTGCAAAATCCTCTCCTTTTAACAAACGGGTTCTTATATCTTCAAGCCTTGTTTTAACTTTACTTTTTTCTTCATCGGAGACAGCAATCTTAAATGCAATTTCTCCGTATTCCAATTCGGAGTTAATGTAAGGCAGGCTGTCTTTGGGTATGGAATTGAAGTATGCTTTTACATCAGCAGGTGATGCAGATGCTTTTCCTATTATTTTTTGTTGCATGGTTTGAGCCAGCAATTGTTCTTTTACTAAAGGACGAAATTCGTCTTTAATTTCAGGAACAGACTTCTGATAGTACTCTTCCAGTTTTTCTGTTGAGCCGTTAAATTGTTCTGTAAAATAGGCAATTCGCTTTTCAATTTCGCCTTCAACCTGCGCATCACTCACTGTAACACTGTCAATATTTGCATAGTGAATAAGTAATTTGGTAAGCAGCAACTGATCGAGTACATCACATTTTGCAGCCTCATCTTTGTAATGTCCTTGCGCAAGATACTGTTGGTATTGAGCCTCAAGGTCGGATTGCAGAATGATTTTATTTCCAACAATACCGATTATCTGATCTATGACAGTATCGGATTTTTGAGAATACAACTGCGAGGGTATAATGAATACCATGAAGAGAAGAACGGTTCTATTTATATATTTCAAAGTCATTATTTTTAAGTGCTTGATCAAATGCAGATTTCTGCATTTGCTCTATCAGAGCAAGTTTTCTTTTGTTTATAATCAGGTTCTTTATATTGTCTTTTACAAAGTCAAGTGGTGAAACACTTTCATTAGTTTTAAAATCGGTAATTTTTATAAGATAAATGTTTACTGAATCAGCAGTTTCAATATTTCTGTTGTTACGTAAAAACTCTTCTTTGTCATAAGTTTTAATCGGTACTCTTTTTAATAAGTCGTCAAATTGCATCCAATCGTTGTCGTTTAGAGAGTAGTCAATAGCATATTGAAAACAAAACTCTTCAAGAAGTTGCCTGTCTTTTTCTTTTGATGAGTTAAACCATGTTTTAAGTTTATCAATCTTTGGAGTTTTTTTAGCTGCTTTTATAAATGTGGCTTTTACAATATTACTTTTCAATAAAAAGTTTTGCTTATTATCATTGTAGTATTGTTCAATTTCCTGTTCTGTAACTGTTGTGTCAAGTCGCTGACGAACCAACTCTTGCTCGTAGGCAAAAGTGATTAAGGAATTACGATATTCCTGCAACTGCCGCTCTACATTTTTGTGTTCTTCAAGTAGATTACTTTCTGCCTGATGCAATACAATATTTTGTTTTATCCAATCGTCAATAAAACTTTTTACAATCATTGAACTGTCTTGTGGCGTGGCATCTTTAGGAACAAGATCTTTAATATCGTGTGAATATAAATACTTATCATAAACGCGGGCAATGGCATTTTTATTCTTATCCTTTTTGAAGTTTACCGGCAGATTGTTACAACTCATTAAAAAAACAGTTCCGGCAAATGCTAAAAGCAAGCCGGAACCATTAAATGTTATGTGTTGTTTTTTCAATATACTTTTTCTTACTTGGCAAACATAGATTTTAAAACATCTTCGTTTACTGAATAGCTGTATTTTTTACGCAATTCAGTGATCCATGATTTTTCAAGAAAATTCTGATAGTCGGCAGTAATCAATCCGCGTGCTTCGTCTAATTTTTTAGGTTGTGCTGCAAGTATAGATTTTACATCTACAAAAACCACCTGATTGTTATTATTCATATCAGCAGATAACCCCGTCTTCCATTCAAGTTTGTCAATAATTTCATTATCACCTTTAGCGTATTTACTGTCTTTAATGTTTATATTCAAAGATGAATCTTTGTTTAAAGTTGCTGCAATTTCACTGTCGGATTTTTTCTTTTTAATCATTTTTCTTGCCTCTTTTGCAACAGCAGCATCTTTACAAGTGTAAATTACAGCGTCTAAACGCTCACCCCACATGTAATTGTTTTTGTTTTTCTCATAAAACTGCTCTAATCCTGTGGTGTCTTTCACTGCTTTACTCCAAACCATTTTGTCTGTAAGGTCGAATAATAAAATACCATCTCTGTATTCATCCATCAATGCTTTAAAGTCTGGATATTTTCTATCTAACTGCGATTCTTCAAGTGCAATGCAAGCATCGGTCACAAAGTTCTCATACTGCGAATATGCTATTGCCTGAGAGGTGATGTCTTTTCTTTTTGTTTGATGCTTTGCAAGGTATGCTGCAAAATCAAATTCCGTATATTCTTTACCTGCCAGGTTAAACAAAGGTTTTGTTTTTTTCAATGCTGAAGAGTCGTTATATGTTCCATCGGCAAGTGTAGTGTCAAGCGATTTAATATAATCTTCTTTGTTGGCAACAAATTCTTTAAAGTTGTTTTCCTTCTTGATTTTAGCAACTAAAGAAGCTCTGCCCATTTCGTTACGGCTGTCGCGCATAATCTGATTCTTCAATTCATTTTTCTTTTCATCGAATGATGCTATACCACGTTTTTCTATACGTTTTATGATATGCCATCCATAAGCAGATTTTACAGGTGCCGAAACATCATTGTCTTTCAACAATGCAAAAGATGCCTTTTCGTATTCCGGTACCATTTTACCTGTTCCGAACCAAGGTAGTACACCGCCATTTACGGCAGAGCCTTTGTCATCAGAATATTGTTTTGCCAAATCATCAAATTTTTCACCTGCCTTGAACTTGGCATATATTTCATCTATCTTACGTTTAGCTTCTTTTTGTAAAGAGTCATTATCAGTTTTGTTAACTTTAATCATGATATGCGCAGTGTGTATTTCGCCAACTGCAGGACGAATGTCACTTACCTTAATGATATGATAACCGAAACGGGTTCTTACCGGCATTGATACCTGACCGGGCTTGGTATTGTAGGCAGCAGTTTCAAATGGATAAACCATTTGCAAGCCAGTAAAATAACCAAGGTCTCCACCATTTTCTTTTGCCGATGGATCTTCAGAACTATCACGAGCCATCTTTTCAAAGTCTGCACCTTTTACAATTTTTTCTCTGATTTTCATGATTCTGTTGTAAGCAGCCAAAGTATCTTTGGGTAGGGCATCACTGCTTAGTTTTATCAGGATATGGCTTGCTCTAACATCGTTTTGCAGTCGGTTATATGCCTCTTTAACTAAGTTGTCATTCACATCCTTGTCGGTGAGATAGGGTTGAGCCAATTGTTTACGATAGCCTGTTAGTTCATCTTTAAAAGCTGCCGAAGTATCCATTTTCAGCGATTCGGCTTCTTTAACTTTAAGTTTATAGTTGATAAAAAGCTCCATATAATCTCTGATGGATTTTTCATCGTTTGCTGTACCTTTATTGTTGTTTTTGTAATAAACCCTTTCGAATTCGGAGCGGGTGATGTTTTGTCCGGCAACATTAACTAAAACAGGATCGTTGGTTACTGCCGTTGTTGTGGCAATTACAGCTTTTGTTGGTTTTGCCACAGCACTGTTTGTTTTCTTTTGTGCATAGGCATTTGTGAACAAGCAGGAAATTAAAATAATTCCCAATGCATTAAAATTTTTCATTGTCTTGAAATTTAAGGAGGTGCAAATTTAAAAAAATTGATTAAACAGCTAACTCGGGCTAAAATATACGGTCGCTTATGAATCAAAAATGAAAGTGAAGAAAATGTGACTTAGTCGTACGACTCAAACTTAATGGCTTTCTTATCATATCCCATGGCCTCCAAGCGCTGACGAGCTTCTTTTAGCATATCGGCCCAGCCGCAGATAAAAAACTTTGCAGGGCGTTTATCAGCAAAAATTTCCTCATATATCTGATGCACATATCCTTTGCGCCCGGTCCATCCTTCGTTTTCCCGTGATAAAACAGGGATGAACTTAAACTGAGGATAATCTTTTTCCAGCTGTTCCATTTCCTGCCGGTAGAGTATGTCTTTTGTCCAGCGATTTCCAAAAACCATGTATAAGTTTTTATGTGGAATTTTACGATTAAGGATGTCAATTACCTGCGAACGTAATGGCGCAATTCCTGTGCCTGTACATATAAAACATAAATCTGTATCAATAGGTTCAGGAATCTGAAATTTACCTAATACTCTGGAAAGTTTAATGGTGGTTCCTACTTTGTAATTCTCCCACATATAGGGGGTTCCCATACCTTTTGGATTTAGTACTATACAAAGTTCAAAAATATTGTCGGTAGTAGGGGCAGAGGCTATTGAATAGCTTCTGTTGGTATATTTAGAGTCAATAGGTAAATCAACCATCACAAACTGTCCGGCTTTAAAACTAAATGGACGCTCATCGGGTACTTTTATAAAATAGCGTTTTACTACATCGTTCTCATCAATTATATCAATAATTGTTGCATCGTAAAATTCGTAGGCCATAATTTCTTTGTGTTAGATTGATTAATTTTTTCGCAGCCAAAATAAATAAAATCATAAAACAAAAAACGGTACCCTAATTAAAGAATACCGTCATTAACCATATACAATGAAAAAATCATCCTAAATAAGCCTTCAGAATTTTACTTCTGGAGGTATGTTTCAATCTGCGAATAGCTTTCTCTTTTATTTGCCGTACTCTTTCGCGTGTAAGTTCAAATCTTTCTCCAATTTCTTCAAGAGTCATTGCAGGTTCGGGTGTTAGCCCAAAATACAGTCTGATGACATCAGCTTCGCGGGGGGTTAAGGTTGTTAGTGCACGTTCAATTTCTCTTTTAAGTGATTCGCTCATCAATGAAACTTCCGGGCTTTGTCCATCTTCTGTAGGAATTAAATCAAGCATATTGCCATCCTCTCCCTGCAAGAGTGGTGCATCCATAGAAATATGTTTTCCTGCCGAACGAAGGGTATCGTTTATTTCATCAATGTTGGCATGAAGTACGTTTGCAATTTCCTCGTTTGAAGGTTCTCTTTCGAAATCTTGCTCAAGCTGTGCGTATGTTTTATTTATCTTATTGATAAAACCTAATTTATTTACAGGAAGCCTGACAATACGTGCCTGTTCGGAAATAGCTTGTAAAATGCTTTGGCGAATCCACCAAACCGCATACGAAATGAATTTAAACCCACGGGTTTCATCAAAGCGATAAGCAGCTTTTATTAGACCAAGATTACCTTCATTTATCAAATCACCAAGTGTTATACCCTGATTCTGATATTGTTTGGCAACAGAAACCACAAAACGAAGGTTCGATTTTGTCAACATTTCTAAAGCATGTTGGTCGCCCTCTTTAATTTTTCTGGCATACTTTACTTCTTCTTCCGATGTCAGTAATGGCAACTTACCAATCTCACTCAGGTATTTGTCTAAAGAATAGGTCTCGCGGTTGGTAACTTGTTTTGTAATTTTTAACTGACGCATAGTTTAATTGTTCTCCTGAAAATAATTATGAATAGTGAAACGCAACTGCACTGCAACAGTTACAGCACTATGAAAAGGTATTTGTATGAAAAGCAGTATATTTTCAATTAATCTTTCATAAACAATGAGAAGTAAAAAGAATAAGTGCAATTGTTTTAAATCAAAAACTTTGACAATACCTCTGAAAAACAGGATTTTGTGGAAAAAAGTAATGACAAAATTCTGATGAAAAAATTATGTAATGAAATAAGAAAAAAAAGTCTTTTTGCACATGTTTTTTAAATTTGCAGTGAATGAGAACTGAATTAGAACAAGAAGGAAATGCATCAGAGCATCTGGAGCAGGACGAACTCTTTGAGCATCACCGCATAATAGTGGATAGTGGGCAAGAGCAGGTGAGAATAGATAAGTTTCTTACCTCTAGAATGGCAAATGTTACACGCAACAGATTGCAGGTAGCCATTGATAATGGAAGTATTTTGGTAAATAATCTACCTACAAAGGCAAATTATAAGGTTAAACCCGGAGATATAATCAGAGTTGTATTACCTTATCCGGTTCGTGAAATTGAATTGTTATGCGAAGATATTCCTTTGAATATTGTGTATGAAGACAAATATATTGTAGTAGTAAATAAACCGGCTGGCATGGTTGTTCATCCTGCTTATGGTAATTATACCGGAACTTTGTCCAATGCAATGGCCGGGCATTTTTATCCTGAATTAAAAGGTCAGGCTTTGCCAAAAGATGTTTTTAAACCAGGCATGGCACACCGTATTGATAAAAACACATCGGGGTTGCTGGTAGTTGCAAAAGATGAGGATACACTTAATTATCTGGCTTTGCAGTTTTATGAACGCACCATCAGCAGAAACTATATTGCATTGGCATGGGGAGATTTAAAACTAGATAAAGGCGAAATAGAAGGCCATGTGGGTAGGAATAAAATCAACAGAAAAGTTATGGATGTATTTCCTGATGGCAGTCATGGCAAGTATGCAAAAACGCACTATGAGGTTATAGAACGGTTTGGATATGTTACTTTGTTAAAACTTAAATTAGAAACAGGGAGAACACATCAGATTCGAGTACACATGCAACATATTGGTCATCCTTTGTTTGGTGATTTTGAATATGGTGGCGATAAGATTTTAAAAGGCACAACAGAAAATAAATATAAATCATTTATACATAATTGTTTTGAACTGATGCCCTATCAGGCACTACATGCACAGTCACTCGGTTTTATGCATCCAGTAAATGGAGAGAGAAAATTTTTTGAAGCAGATCTGCCGGAGAATTTTCTGAATTTGTTGGAAAAATGGCGCAATTATACATCATCGTCACATCGTGACGGATGAAAGACATGACATCAAAGGTTCATTATTTTCAGAAAGAATATATTTGCGTCAAATCTTTATGCGTGATTTTTGTTGAATGATTAATGCCGAAAACATTACTCTTTTATTAGCAGCCTACATGTTTGGCTCCATTCCATCTGCTGTTTGGATAGGAAAGGTTTTTTTCAATACTGATGTTCGCGAGTACGGAAGCGGTAATGCCGGTGCAACAAATACATTTCGTGTGTTAGGCCCCAAAGCGGGAGTGCCTGTATTATTGATGGATATTGCCAAAGGCTGGATAGCAGTACAATTAGCTACTTATTTTGGGGAATATATGCCTGCAACACAACAGTTTATTAACTTTAAACTTACACTTGGTGCGGCAGCTTTATTAGGACATATTTTTCCTGTCTTTGCAGGATTCAGAGGTGGTAAAGGAGTAGCTACATTACTCGGAATTCTATGGGGTGTCAATCCACCTGCAGCAGTAATATGTATGGGCGTTTTTTTACTTTTCTTTTTAACAACAGGCTATGTTTCATTAGGCTCTATGGCTGCTGCTGTTTCTTTTCCATTTATTGTTATGTGGTGGCTAAATGAAACAGTAACGAGTATGAATGTTTTTGCAATTGCAGTTCCAATACTGGTGTTAATTACACATCAAAAAAATATTGAGCGTATTCTTAAAAGAACAGAGAACCGGGTTTACCTTTTCAGACGAAAGCACTAGAGATTTTAACACCTTTCAATAATTACTGCATAGCCCTGTCCTACACCAATACACATGGTGCAGAGTGCATATTTCTTTTTCGTTAGTATTAGCTGATGGGCTGCTGTTAGAATTATTCGCGCTCCCGACATTCCTAACGGATGACCTAAAGCAATGGCGCCTCCATTCGGATTTATTCTTTCATCCTTATCATCAAGTTTCCACTCACGGATGCAGGCCAACGACTGTGCTGCAAAAGCTTCGTTTAATTCAATTATATCAATTTGATTCCAGGTAAGTCCGGCTTTTTTCAGAGCAGCATTGGCAGCAGGAACAGGGCCTATGCCCATAATACGGGGTTCAACTCCGGCCACTGCCGATGACACTATGCGCACCATGGGTTTAAGTTCTGATGATTTAAGTGTTTCTTCGTTGGTAATCAAAAGTGCACACGCCCCATCATTCACACCTGATGCATTGCCAGCAGTCACACTTCCCTCTTTTCTGAAAGCAGCTTTTAGCTTTGAAAGAACTTCAATGGTGGTATCAGGTTTAATAAACTCATCATTTGAAACGAGTAAAGGATCACCTTTTTTTCGGGGAATGAGTACAGGTGTTATTTCTTGATTAAACCTTCCCTGGCTATTTGCCTTAGTTGCTTTTTGTTGAGAGTGTAAGGCAAAAAGATCCTGATCTTTTCTGTTGATGTTATATTGCACTGCTACATTTTCTGCTGTTTCTCCCATGGAGTCGGTGCCAAACATTTCTTTCATGCGAGGATTCACAAAACGCCATCCGATACTGGTATCAAAAAGTTGTACATCGCGTGCAAAGGCTGCCGAAGATTTTGACATGACAAACGGTGCTCTGCTCATACTTTCAACTCCACCGGCAATCATACAAGAGGTGTCGTCTGTGCGAATAGCACGGGCAGCACTAATTACTGCCGACATGCCAGAGGCACATAAACGATTCACAGTTTCGCCAGGTACCGTCACCGGTAGCCCTGCAAGTAAAACAGCCATACGAGCCACATCACGGTTGTCTTCTCCGGCTTGGTTGGCACAGCCTAAAATTACATCTTCAATTTTTTCTGGAGACAAACTGGCATTTCTTGTCATTAGCTCTTTAATCACCAGTGATGCCATATCATCAGGACGTACTGAAGACAATGCGCCACCATAGTTACCCACTGGTGTACGAATGCCATCAACTATATAAGCTTGTTTCATTTTTATTTAAAATATTCTTTGCTGGTACGATAAACAGTGCCTTTGAAAAAAGCTACTTTGACACCTTGCTGATTGCTGATAGTAATTTGATAGACTCCAATGCGATTGGTCAATGAAAGCTCTTCTGCTGTTGCAGTGAGTGTGTCGCCATTGTTTACCGGAGCAGGGTAGGAAATAGAACATTCTAAAGCCACAGATAACCTACCATAGGCATTGGAAGCAAAAGCCAGGGCACTGTCGGCTAAAGAAAATGCAATGCCACCATGTATTAAGCCGAAGCCATTGAGCATTTCTTCACGCACCTGCATTTGAATGATACTTTTTCCGGCTTCCATAACCAAACATTTAATGCCTAACCACTGACTGAAACGGTCATGTTCCATCATGTGGTTAACAACTTTTTGAGCATGTTTATGATTCTCCATGTGGGCAAAGATAATGAATGGTAACAAGGTACAAAAACGAGTAATATAGTGAAAAAAGCAAGGGCCTATTTTTTTTCCAATGCACCAATATCAGGGGCAGCACCTTGCGGTCTGATATTTCCGTCAATGTCTGTGTTGAGTTCAGGAACTGTCAGCAAGGCACCATCACCGGCATCAATGGCAGGAGACGTATCTTTTAATCTGAAATCATACTTGGCATAATCTTCAAACTGCGGATCCTGATTTTTAAATGTATTGATAAAAGCAGGTATTACACTCACAGGAGTCACTTTTTCGTCAACCTTTATCAGGCAATTTCTGAAACTGTAAGTATCTGCCAGACTGTCGAGCAAATCTTTTTCAATTTCATTGTCGTTATTGCCATAAATAATACAATTGTCAACGGTGATGCTTAGCGGAATGTGAACATTGGCAGTGCCATCATTCACAAAATCATTCATAAAAAATGCAGGCGTGCTGCGCTGCGAGTAGCGCCAATAATTGGCAATGGTATTTTGTTTTAAGGTATAATTACCGCCTTGCGAAAAAACAGCACCGTAACTTTTACAGTCGCTGATAATGTTGTTATAGGCTGTAATTTGAAAACTTCGTGCCAGCAAACCCACAGTCATATTTCGAATAACACTGTTGTAGATGTTCAATTGTGTAGGTGCATCACCGATGGTGCCGTCATACTGTACATCTTCGGCTTGCACACCATACAAACCATTTTTAATGATGGCATGATTGATTGTATTGACACCACCTTCGTTAATCCAGATTCTGTCCCACTGATTGGGGACCTCGCTGTAGGAATTTTCCAGGCGCGAACTGGTAAACAACACCGGATGTTCCAAAGTGCCATCAACTTGTAGATTGCCATACCTGTAAACCCATAAACCTGAATTGTTGTAGAAGTAAACTTTTGTTCCGGCATTAATCTTTAGTGTAAGACAACTATCAACCACAGCATAGCCATAAACAACATAGGGTAATAAACTGTCCCATTCAATAACAGTTCCACAAGGCGAACCTTCGCCAATGATGGAGTAGGGTAGTCCGCTGCCATCAGAAAATGTAATGGCATGTTTTGGTGTGATGAAGTGAGCATTTTTTCCATAAGCCACCAAATCTACATCCTGTATATTTCCATTGGTTTCAAAGATTATAGAGTCTGTAACAATAAATGGTGTTTTGTCACTTGTAGGATCAATAGTTACTTCAATAAAAATCCAAAGACTATCCTTGGCACGTATTTCAATGTCGTTAAGACTGTTGGCAGCTACACCATCAACATTCATTCTAAATGGAGAGCTTGTGCCACCTGCAAGTCTGATGGAAGAAATTTTTATAGGTCGATTATGATTGTTGTAAACCAAAAGGTATTGCGTGGTACTTCCTATTGATGCAAAAACGGTATCGAATAAAACCGTGTCTTCAGAAAAATTGAGTTTGGCAGAAGCATCGGTCAACAACTGATCTTTCCTGCAGGCAATAAGAACAACAAATAATTGTAATAAAAAAAATCTGAAAAAGTTGTTTTTATGCATGTTTTGTTTGGCTCAATAATTTGTACAGAATTTGAAAAGTATCTTTATGAAATTAGCTCAGTTAAATACCGGCAAGTTATTTACTAGAAGTAGCATTTCCGATAACAAGTCCAACATTAAAATAAAATGTACCGTATCGTGCTTCAGACTTGTAATATGCGGTGTTATCAAGTGCATCAGAAAGTCCGATACTATAACCTAAATCAAAAGTTATTATCCAGAAATCAACTCCAAGACCTGCATCAAAATTAAAAACACCATTATTGAAATTGTCTTCAAGTTCTCCAAGAGATACTTTGTCCAGGTCATCGCTCTTGGCACTTTTTGAAACTAAAACATTATAAGAAGGCCCAAGACTGAATCTGATTTTTGCATTTTCATCATCAAGAAGATTCAGTCCAAGACGAGCATTAAGTTTAATATCACTGCGTTGAAGATCGGTTTGAATATTTAAAGAATCATTGATGAAGGCTGTGGAGGTTTGCCAATAATAGATTCCGGGTTGAACATAAAACCGTCTTCCAATTCTGAAATCGGCACCGGCATGCCATCCCACACGTGCTTTGGTAGATTCATCGCTTTCCAGGTTTCTAAGTTTTGCAACAGACAAACCTACCTGAGGATTGAATGCAAACTGTGCAAATGATGCCATGCTACTCAGAAGTGCGGCCGTCAACAAAAGAATTCTTTTTGAAGTCATAAGATTTAAACGATAAAAATATAAAAATCTTATTAATCTGATGATATTAAAGGGAAATAAGTTGTTAACTTTCTAAAACTTTTCCTGTTTCTAATTTAATAATTCTAGCAGGAAAACGCTCAATCAAGGAATAATTATGTGTAGCCATTATTACTGAACATCGCGACTTACTGAGTTCAAAAAATAAGTTCATAATTTCATTACTTGTTTCAGGGTCGAGGTTACCCGATGGTTCATCAGCAAGAATGAGTTCGGGTTCGTTAAGTAATGCACGTGCAATGGCTAAACGCTGTTGTTCTCCTCCTGAAAGTTCATGTGGCATTTTGAATCCTTTAGTGCCTAAGCCCACTTTTTGCAGAACTTCATTTATCCTGTCGTCAGTTTTTTGTTTGTTGGTCCAACCTGTGGCTTTTAAAACAAATAGTAAGTTGTCTTTTGCAGTGCGGTCACCTAATAATTGAAAATCCTGAAATACGATGCCTAATTTTCTTCTTAAAAACGGGATTTCTTTATTCTTAAGCTTATTGAGACTGAATCCTGCAACATTGCCTTGTCCCTGATTTAATTTAATGTCACCAAATAAAACACGGAGCAACGAACTCTTTCCGCTACCAGTTTTACCAATAAGATAAACGAATTCATTTTTCTGAACATGCAGGTTGACACCTGTGAGAATCAGATTTTTTTTAACGTAAATGTTAGCTTCCTGAAGTGAAACAATGGTGTCCGTCATAAGTCTATTTTTTGAACCTTACCGAATGGGATTTCGGCAATTATTTTTAAAAGATATTCTTCTTTATCCGAAAGTCCGGCTTTGGCAATGGCTTTCTCCGGTCTGTCTGCTCTGAAATAGGCAATGAGTGTAAAGTTATCATCGCGCATTTGAACATAATCCGGAATTTTGGCTGTGCCTTTGATTTTAAGAAGATACATTATGGCAAATGTATATAGTCGTATTACTTGAAGATTTATATAATCAAAGTAATTATGCACTTTCATTTGTTCAAGAAAACAAATAGCCGGTATGTTGTTGAAATTCTAAAACAGCTTTGTTAAAAGTTTAAGAAATTTGTTGAGAGGTGTAATTTTTATGAAGAAGCATAGATATAATTACCTTTTTAAATGATTTTATAGGTTTAATATTAGACTCTTACATCAGGTTCCGGATGACCTATTCTGTTAATAGTAATTTTTGCTCTATGCAAAGAATTTTTCTGAGGTGATTTATTGATAGGAAATTAAGATTTTCTTACAAAACTACAATACATACCTTTTTCATGAGCGGTCACTTTTAAGGGGAAATAATTTTGATGGTAACAATAAAAAAGTGCCAGAAGTTTATTGACACAACATCAAAATCTGTTGCCTATGCGCAAGAATTTACTCAACATTTTTCTTACCTTGCTGATAGCTGCCGGTATGCACTACAAAAGTATGGCTACACACAGCATGGGTGCCGACCTTACCTACGAATGTGTAGGTGGAAATAATTATAAAATCAGGGTGGCTTTTTATCGGGATTGTATTGGAATCAATGCCCCGAACAATGTGAATGTTACCATAAGCTCTGCATCATGTGGGCAGCGCTTTACCCGCACACTTTTTCCTGTTCCCGGAACCGGGCAGGAAATAACACCACTTTGCCCTAATGCTTTATCAACCTGCAAAGGTGGGGTGTTTACCGGCATTCAGGAGTGGGTTTATGAAAGAGTGGTGACACTGCCGGCACAGTGTACGGACTGGACTTTTAGTTATGAGCTATGTTGTAGAAATGCTGCAATCAATACCATTACAAACCCATTGACAAATACTTTCTATATCTATGCTACTTTAAACAATACGATTTCTCCTTGTAATACTTCACCGGTTTTCAGTAACAAGCCGGTTCCTTTTGCATGTCTGGGTCAGGAATTGTGTTTTAATCATGGTGCATCAGATGCAGATGGCGATTCGTTAGTTTATGAGCTGATTACACCCAAACAAAATGATTCTACAGATGTAAGTTATATTGCACCATTTAGTGCATCGAATCCGTTAACGTCAAATCCTCCGGTAAGCTTCAATACCTCAACAGGAGATATTTGCATGACACCCACACAACTTGACATAACAGTAATGGCTGTATTAGTTAAAGAGTACAGAAATGGTGTGTTAATCGGCACTGTTGAGCGAGATATTCAGGTAACAGTAATCAATTGTAACAATACCCTGCCTACTTTATCAGGAATAAATGGCACCAATCAGTTTTCTGACACTATCTGTGCCAATCAGCCCTATTGTTTTAATGTTTATTCTAATGACCCTGATGCAGGGCAGAATCTAACTGTTGAGTATGACAGTTCTGTGACCTCAGCAACATTTACAACAGCAGGAACTCCACATCCAACGGGTACTTTCTGCTGGACACCCACAGATTCAGATATCAGCGGAGCGCCACGTTGCTTCACAATAAAAGTTACAGATGATAATTGCCCATGGCTGGGTAGTCAGATTTATTCCTATTGTTTAACAGTTGTAGGGGTTAGTGTAAATGCAGGTCCTGATCAGTTTATTACTTGCAGTGACCTTGCAACGGTTACGGCAACAGCTTCCGGTGGAACCGGAGGGCCATATACTTACCAATGGAGTAATGGATTTACCAATCCAACACAAACTGTAGGGCCGGGCACTTATATAGTAACAGTCAGTGATGGCATGTGCTCTGCTACGGATACTGTTGTAATACAATATATCTCTTTCCCTACGGCTAATTTTTCTGCTTCGCCTGCTTGTTTGAATGAAGCAATAACTTTTACAGATCAGTCAACAGTTTCAGGTAGTAGTATTATAAATTGGTTTTGGGATTTTGGTGATGGAAATACAACTACTGATCAAAATCCTACGCACACTTATGATAGTGTAGGCACATATAATGTTATGTTGGTTGTAACTACCAATTTTGGTTGTATAGACACCATTATTCAGCCTGTAACAATAAATCCACTACCAGTTCCGGTATTTACGTTGTTGCCGGGTTGTGCAGGCACAGCAGTTACATTGACCAATAATACGTTGGACAGTGTTATAAACTGGAATTGGAATTTAGGTAATGGACAAACTTCAACACAACAAAATCCATCAATTGTTTATTCCGATTCAGGGACCTATTATGTAAGTGTTACCATAACAGATATGTTTGGATGTACGGGCACAGCCAACGATTCGGTGACAATAGAGCCTGCTCCAATTGCAGCATTTACATTTACAGGCCCAACATGTATTGGCGATAGCTTTCTACTTAGCAATACATCAACAGGAAATATTATTTCTTATTTATGGAATTTCGGGGGTACGGATACTTCAAACTTACAAAACCCTATTGTCAGCTTTAATACTCCAGGTGTTCATCCGGTTACATTAACAGTAACATCAGCCAACGGTTGCGTCAGCACCTATGTTCAAAATATTACCATATCGCCACCTCCTGTTGTTAATGCCGGTGTTGATGCTGTAATTTGTCTTGGTCAGTCAGTGACAATAACTGCCAGCGGAGGATTAGCTTATCAATGGAGTAATGGACAAAATACCAACCCGATTAACGTTAGTCCTGCACAATCCACTACCTATACAGTTACAGTTACTGATGTTAATGGATGTGTTGCTGTTGACTCTGTTCTTGTAAACATAAATCAATTGCCTGCGGTAGTTGTTTCACCACCACAATCAATCTGTTTTGGTGATACTGCAACGCTTTCTGCTTCAGGAGGCGTAAGTTACTCATGGAATCCTGTTGGGTTGACAGGTTCAGTAATAAATGTAAATCCTAATGCATCATCAGTTTATACCGTTACTGTTACTGATGCAAATGGATGTACTGCAAATGCTCAAGTAAATTTAGTTGTGAATGCAATACCTATCGTAAATATTCCGACAACATTTGTTTGTGCCGGAAGTTTCACAACTATTGATGCAGGAAATACAGGTTCAACATATTTATGGTCAACAGGTGATACAACACAAACAATTGATGTTACCGCACCTGGCAACTACGCAGTAACGGTGACAAATAGTTTTGGGTGCTCTTCAACGGATACAGTATTGGTAACGCCCGGAGGCTCAATTACCAACAACCAGGCAAATATTTCGATGTGTCAGGGACTTACTGCAACATTGGATGCTGGCAATCCGGGCAACAGTTTTCTTTGGTCAACAGGAGCAACAACACAAACTATTATTGTGTCGGGCAGTGGTCAGTATTCAGTTACTATCACAAACCTTAACGGATGTACAGCCACAATAGTAAGTACCGTTCAGGTTAACCCATTGCCTTCGGCTGCTATTGCAATTAATGATGCTTGTATAAATCAAACCATTCAGTTTTCTGATAGCAGTACAATAAGCGTTGGAACTATTTCAAACTGGCAATGGAACTTTGGCGATAGCATAGTGTCACAAGCTCAGAATCCAACACATAATTTTGTGAATATAGGAACTTACAACATAAGCCTTGTAGTTACTTCTGCAGCGGGTTGTATGGATTCTACTTCACAGCCCATTACTATTTTTCCAAAACCTGTTGTGGCATTTACTGGCGCTAATACATGCCCTGGCAGTGCTATTC
Source organism: Bacteroidia bacterium (assembly GCA_037045145.1). Classification (NCBI taxonomy): domain Bacteria; kingdom Pseudomonadati; phylum Bacteroidota; class Bacteroidia; species Bacteroidia bacterium. Next base: position 230,676 of record JBAOIA010000012.1, on the reverse strand, counting down.
AATTCCAAAACAGTTCTTCTGTGTCAAATGGAAGTATCAACACCTATCATTGGAATTTTGGTGATGGCACAACTTCTTCGGCCTCGACACCTTCTCATACATACACTTCATCAGGAAATTATCAGGTTGCACTGACTGTAAACTCATCTGGCGGATGTGTGGATAGTCTGATTCAGCAAATCACTGTATATCCAAAACCTGTGGCTCAGTTTACGGCACCTGCTGTATGCCTTAATCAGCAAACTAATTTTAATAACCAGTCAACAGTAAATGGAAATAATATCAGTTCATGGGCTTGGAACTTTGGTAACGGTAATGTTTCTAACGTACAAAGTCCGTCAATGACTTATCAATCGCCAGGAGTTTATAATGTTCAGTTGATTGTTCAGACAGTACATCAATGTTCTGATACTATTATTAAGCCAATTACAATTCATGCATTATCTATGGCAGATGCCGGTATCAATCAATCGGTTTGTTTAGGGAATCAGGTTGTTCTTACAGCAAGTGGTGGGTTAACCTATAATTGGACACCTGTTGCTTCAAATTCAAATGTATTAGCACTGACACCTCTGACAACACAGACCTATTATGTAAGTGTTACTGACAGTAATAATTGTGCTGCAACAGACAGTGTTGTTGTAACAGTGTTATTACCTCCAACAGCAGACGCAGGTGTAAATAAAAGTATCTGCAAAGGTGGTTCAACTACATTAACAGCAACCGGTGGTGGCACCTATTTATGGACGCCAACTTCGCAAACATCGTCTGCGTTAACAGTTTCACCGGCAAATAGCACAATGTATTCTGTAGTGGTGACAGCACCCAATGGATGTACAGCATCCGATTCAGTATTTGTAACCGTAAATTCTTTGCCATTGGCAAATGCCGGCCCTAACAGAAATATTTGTCAGAATCAGGCTATATCTTTTTCAGCAAGTGGTGGAGTTTCTTACCTCTGGTTTCCGACAGGTGACACTACTGCCACCATTACGGTTAATCCGGCAACTACTGCTTCCTACACTGTTGAAGTGACCGATATTAACGGTTGTAAAGCAATGGATACGATGATTGTTACCGTATTGCCTCGCCCAATCGTGAATTTAACTGATACTTTTGTTTGTATTGGCTACAATGCGACATTAGATGCAGGAAATGCAGGCTCAGCCTTTCAATGGATTCCAAATGGTGAAACAACACAATCTATTCAGGTTTCAACAGCAGGAAACTATGGCGTAATTGTGATTGCTGCCAATGGTTGTACTGCTTATGATGAGGCAATTGTAACAGTTAGTGACTCGCTGATAAATAGTGCTGTTAATGTTGCAATTTGTTCAGGTCAGACAACTACACTTAATGCCGGTAATGCAGGTTCGACCTATTTATGGTCAACAGGAGCTACAACAGCATCCATTACAGTTGCTTCACAGGGGACATACACAGTGACTGTGACAGGTACAGATGGATGCTCTGCAGTCTTTAATAATCAGGTTAATGTTAATCCATTACCACTACTGCAATTTACTGCATCACCATTATGTTTTGGCAGCCCAACACAGTTTGTGAATCTCTCAGGCATTCCTTCAGGCAGTATCAATAGTTTCTACTGGAGCTTTGGCGATGGTACTACTGATACTTCTGCTAATACCTCTTATCAGTATCCATTAGCAGGAACATACAATGTATCGTTAGTTGCTGTTTCAGCTTCAGGTTGTGCAGATTCCTTAACACAACAAGTTACAGTACACAATATTCCTGATGCAAAGTTTGCAGCTAACAATGTCTGTAAAAATATACAGACTACATTTAATGATCAGTCATCTGTTGCAAATGGAACTATCGTTGCATGGGATTGGGATTTTGGCGATGGTGTATCTTCTCAAAGTAAAAACCCTTTACATACCTATGCTTCAAACGGAATCTATCCTGTTGATCTGAGAGTAACTTCCAATCATGGATGTAGTGATTTATACACTGATACTGTAGAAGTATTTGCATTACCTCAACCACAAATAGCATTGACAAATAATTGTATTAATATTCCTGTTAGTATGATTGATGCTTCTGACACTTCAGGCATTTCAACTACAAACTGGCAATGGAGTTTTGGTGACGGTAGTTTTTCTTCAATCCAGTCACCTGTGCATAGTTATGCAACGGCAGGCAACTACATGGTGACACTACAAACTACAAATAGCAATGGTTGTATTTCTAATGATACAACCTTTATTGATGCATATCCAAATCCGATGGCTGCTTTTACAGGTGGTCCGGGTTGTGAAGGTGCACCTGTAAGTTTTACCAATAGCAGTACAATATCATCAGGTACTATCAACGGATATCAATGGCTTTTTGGAGACAGCAGTTCAAGTCAGGTAACAAATCCTGAACATACATTTACTCCAGCAGGAAACTATACAGTTACATTAATTGCTACTTCCGATCAGGGATGTATTGATTCTACACAGGCAACTGTTGTGATACATCAGAATCCTGTTGCACAGTTTCAATATTCAAATCATGCAGGATGCGGACCTTTGCCTGTTCAGTTTTATGACTACTCACAGTCACCAGACGGAAGTATTGTAAACTGGGACTGGAGTTTTGGTGATGGCAATACTGACTCTGTTCAGAATCCATTAAACACTTATGTGCAAACCGGAGTTTACAATGTTGTGCTTACAGTTACATCTCAATTTGGTTGTGTAAATACTGATACTGCTTACAATGCAGTAACGGTTTACCCAAATCCAGTTGCAGGCTTTACCCCTGATCCGCATGAGACAAATATTTTAAATCCTGTAATTAATTTTATCAACCAAAGTGCAGGTGCTGTTTCATGGGATTGGACTTTTGGTGATGGACATACTTCCGGTAATTATTCGCCAACACATGCCTATGGTGATACAGGGTGGTATAATGTTAGTCAGATTGTAGTGAATTCATTCGGTTGTCGTGACTCTGCTTATGATAAAGTTTATATTGCACCAATAACAACCTTTTATATTCCTAATGCATTTACTCCTAATAACGATGGCACCAATGAAGAGTTTGACATTAAAGGGATAAATATTCTTGATTACACACTGTTAATACACGATCGTTGGGGTGAGTTGATTTTTGAAGGCGATAATAAAGGATGGGATGGCAGAGTAAAAGGTAAATCAACAGCAGCCAAGCAGGATGTTTATGTCTATACCGTTGTTGCTAAAGATGTATTTGGCAAATATCATAAAATGGTTGGGCATGTAACTTTATTAAGATAATTATTCTTCGGCTACAGCACCGCCTTTATAAAGTTGTTTGGCATATTTAAGAGAAGGAGAAGGAATAAATTTTCCTAACCCTAATTTATTCCATACGGTATCTATTCTTTCAATTGTAGCTGCCTCTGAGGCAAGGATATTTGGCCAGTCGCGCTGAAAGCCATCGTAAGCTTTTGTTTTTCTTGTACCATCAAAAATAATTGTGGTTCCGTTTGAATGTTCAATAAAAAAGTAATCTCTTTTCGGATCAACATTGTTGGAGAAACGCCATACATTGTCTGCAATATCATTAATGTTGAGCGTGTGTTCTAAAAATATAATTGTTTTTACTGAAGTAAAAAAAGGAATCGTCAGGAGTGACTTAGCTGCTTCTTTCACATGATTTTTTCGACTTTTTTCTATTGATACAAAAACAACAGAAATGTTTTTATTAAATAATGTTGCGTTTAAGCCATTTATCTCAGGCATGATCTTTTTTACTTCGTCAATGCCGGGTATGTTCGCTGTAGAGGCCACAAAAGGTTTTGTATCAAATAATTCTTCTGCAAATTTTTTGGTAGCATCAATACCTAATTTTCCTCCAAAAGCCATAGTAGAGCAGGAGTGGTCTAAAACATCTGTTGGCCCAGAGCTGAACGTGAAATCTGTTGAAGGATTGGTGTTTTCTGATATGTATTTAGCTACTTCCTCATTGTTATGAATATTCACATCACCATCAACTACAATCATCATTTTAGTAAACATCATTTGCCCGGCTCCCCATAATGCATTCATTACCTTCAGTGCTTGCCCTGGATAGTCTTTTTTTATTTTTACAATAACCAGATTATGAAAAACGCCTTCAACCGGTAGCACCATATCCACAATTTCAGGAACCATGGTCATTTTAATAGGAGCAAGAAAAATTCTCTCTGTGGCTTTTCCTATCCAGGCATCTTCCTGTGGCGGAATACCTACTATTGTTGCAGGATATATGGCATCTTTTTTATGTGTAATACAGGTTATATGGAATTTCGGATAATAGTCCGCCAACGAATAATATCCTGTATGATCTCCAAAAGGGCCTTCTAAAATTAACTCTTCATTAGGGTCAATATAACCTTCAATTACTATGTCGGCATCAGCAGGAACCTGCATGTCCTGAGTCAGGCATTGAACTAATGAAACACTTTTTTTGCGGATAAATCCTGCCAGTAAAAATTCATCAACCCCATCGGGCAATGGTGCTGTGGCACAATATGAATAGGCAGGGTCGCCACCAAGTGTAACTACTACGGGCATTCTTTGATTTGCCTTTTTATATTCATTAAAATGTCGGGCACTCACTTTATGTCTATGCCAATGCATTGCAGTCATATCCTTTCCAAAAACCTGCATTCGGTATAAACCGACATTACGAATGCCTGTATGCAAATCCTTAGTTTGAATGACAGGGAGTGTAAGGAAAGGACCACCATCTTCAGGCCAGCATTTCAACACAGGGAATCGTGTAATGTCAATTTCTTTCATCACCACCTGCTGACAATCTCCACGACCTGAAATAACTTTTGGCATCCATGAAGCTATGTTACTAAGTTGTGGCAGCATTTTTAATTTATCAATAAAACTGCTTTTGGGAGCAGTCATGTTTTTAAATAACAGCTCAATTTCTTTTGCAACATCATCGAGATTTGCAACACCCAATGCCATGGCCATTCTCTTTTCAGTGCCCATGCTGTTGATGAGCAATGGAAAATCATAACCTGTATTTTCAAATAATAATGCAGGTCCGTATTGCTTTGAGATGCGGTCGGTGACTTCTGTTATTTCCAGATGTGGGTTAACATATTCCTTTATCCGGACTAATTCGCCACTTTGCTCCAAAACCTGAATAAAATGTGCTAAACTTTTATATGCCATGAAAAACAATGTATATGAATTGCAAAACTAACAACAATGAATGATTTAATCGGCAATTGAAAACTACAGAAGTTAAGGTTTGCTGGAATAGCTTAATTTTGCATGAATATTATACTATGACAGTTTATATAATACTTACTGCTGTTATCACTGCAGTTGTAGTTTACTTTATTGTTCAGCAAAAGCTGAATGCAGAAATCAGAAGTATCAAACAATTGCTTTCTGAAAAAGAAATTGCTGTGGGCAGTATGGAGGTTTCGTTACATGAAGCAAGATCAAGAATTCTTGACGCAGAAAATTTGTTTTCGCAAGAGCGTGATTCAATGCTGAAATTAACTGCAGAACATGCTTCATTGAATACAAAAAACACTGATTTGCAGGAAAAACTAAATGCGCAAAAAACAGAGATAGAGCAACTGCAACAACGGTTTAAAACTGAGTTTGAGAATCTGGCAAATAAAATCCTTGAAGAGAAAAGTGTAAAGTTTACAGAGCAGAACAGAATAAATCTTGACTTAGTATTAAATCCCTTGAAAGAAAAGATTAAAGATTTTGAAGACAAGGTTGAAAAGACCTATAAAACAGAATCATCAGAACGTATCTCTTTAAAAGAACAGATTAAAAATTTGCTTGATTTGAATAAACAACTTAGCAGTGAAGCAAACAATCTCGCTACTGCATTAAAAGGTGACAATAAAATGCAGGGTAACTGGGGTGAAATGGTGTTGGAAAAAATTCTTGAGTCGTCAGGACTTATTAAAGATCAGGAATACAGAACGCAGGTTGTTACCACAAACATTGAAGGAGACAGAATTAAACCTGATGTGATGGTTTTCCTTCCGGAGCAAAAACATTTAATCATTGACTCCAAAGTGTCGCTTGTGGCTTATAGTCAAATGATTTCTTCTGCGGATGAAACGGAACGAAGCAAAGCAACAGCATTACATATTCAGTCTGTAAAAAATCATATAAAACTTTTAAGTGAAAAGGGTTATCAGACAGCAGCCGGATACAATACTCCTGATTTTGTTTTGTTGTTTATGCCAATTGAACCTGCTTTTAGTGTTGTTATGCAAGCTGATCCTGAAATTTATCAATTTGCATGGGATAAAAAGATTGTGATTGTAAGTCCCACCACATTGTTGGCAACCTTACGAACGGTTGCCAGTATCTGGAAGCAAGAACGTCAGGTGAAGAACGCATTACTCATTGCCGAAGAAGGCGGTAAGATGTATGACAAACTAGTGCTGTTTATTGCCGATATGATATCCATTGGAAAGAAAATGGATGGTGCTAAAGAAGATTATGTTGAAGCTATGAAAAAACTGACAGATGGGTCGGGAAATCTTATAGGCAAAGCACAAAAAATGAAAGAACTTGGAGCTAAGGCACAAAAAAGTTTGCCTCAGTCATTAATTGAAAGAGCAGGTGAATAAATTAATCATTGTGTTACTGTTTTTTTTAGCGTCTTGCAGTGGAGTGCACCGCATCAGTAATAGTGATTTATCATGGTTGTATCGGGATAGCCGCAAAGAAAAACCTGAATTTTTACTTTATAACCATGCTAATGACAGCAGTACTATCTTTTTAAAAATGCCCGTTTCATTTGTACCATATCAAAAAAACAAGAGTGGAGAGCAAAGTGCAGACATGTTCCTGAAAATAACTGTGTTCCCATCATACGAGAATAAAAAAATATTGGATACATCATCGTTTCATTTCACTGCTCCCTTTACAGATGATTCAACAGCATTTATATTAAAACGATTTTATGTAAGAAGGCCTGCAGATAAATCCTTACTCATGTTAAATCTTTACGATGTTCAAGGTGAGCTACTCAATCAAAGCTTTCTAAATGAGGATAGCAGTACGCAGGGAAGCAATGCATTTCTTTTTTATGAAGAAGGAAAAGATTATCCACTATTTTCAACCGTATTAGGTACAACAAAAAATATCAGCATTACATGCAATGATACAAATCAACTGTTGTGGGTGCGTTGCTTTTTCAGAGAATATCCCATTGCACACCCACCCTTCAGTAATAAGCAGCCTGTTGTATTCTCATATAATTCCGATAGCACATTTCACCTTCACCGCGATACATCCGGATTTTATCAATTTAGGAGTACCGGAAAAGGAATCTATCATTTGCAGTATGATACCATACAAAAATCAGGTGCTGTGTTGTATAATTTTGGAGATGATTATCCTCTTGTCACCGATGCCAATCAGATGGTAGCAGCATTGCGCTATATGACTACGGCAGGAGAATATGAAAAGATACAACAGGCAGCGGATAAAAAAGAAGCTATTGATCAGTTCTGGATAGATGTTTCAGGAAGCAAGGAGAGAGCAAGGTTTCTGATAAAAATATTTTATACCAGAATGCAAAATGCCAATCGTTTTTTCACCTCTTATCTTCAAGGATGGAAAACCGATAAGGGAATGATATATCTTATTTTTGGTTCACCAAAAACTGTTTATAAAACAAGCGAATCGGAATTTTGGGATTATGGATATTTCAAAGGTTATGGCAACCTGAATTTTACTTTCAAAAAAATAGAAAACCCTTTTACGGGTAATGATTACATTCTTGTCCGATCAGCTGCTTATGAGCCTGTTTGGTATATTGCCGTTGACCATTGGCGACAAGGTAGAATAATACAAACTAATGAGTAATGAACAATTAATTTATGGCACACGTGCTGTTATGGAAGCCGTGAATGCAGGAAAGGATATTGAGAAAATATTTATTCAAAAAGGCATCAACAATAGTTTAGTGAATGAGCTAAGGCAACTGCTTGCTAAGAATAACATCCCTTTTCAGGTGGTGCCCGATTTTAAACTAAACAAACTTACCAAAGGAAATCATCAGGGTGTTGTTTGTATTTTATCCACCATCACCTATTACAAAACAGAAGACATTATTCCCTTGGTGTTTGAAAGAGGGGAGGTGCCATTGTTTCTGATGATTGACCGTGTTACAGATGTCCGCAACGTAGGTGCTATGGCTCGCACTGCTGCCTGTGCAGGAGTACATGCTATCATAATTCCCGATCAAGGTTCAGCGCAACTGAATGCCGATGCCATTAAAACTTCGGCAGGCGCATTACACAACATTCCTGTTTGCCGTGAGAAAAATCTTAAACTCACGATTGAATATTTGAAAGGTTCCGGAATCAAAATTGTAGCAGCAACAGAAAAAGCCAGTCAGCCTTATTTTGCATCAGACCTGAAAGTGCCTTGTTGTATCATCATGGGAAGTGAGGATAGTGGCATTTCAACCGAATATCTGAAGCGTGCAGACGAGAAGGTGATTATACCTATGAACAATGTAGTTCAATCGTTAAATGTTTCTGTTGCCGCAGGCATCATACTTTTTGAAGCATTCAGGCAGCGAAACAACTAAAATACAGTTAACTAAGTCTTTCACGTTCATCAACAATTTTAATTTAAAAACTCCTGCTGCGATTTGCGGAAATCATATCTGTAAATTGTTTTATTTGCATCAATACAAGATGGTGGAATATATTGATTCCCGACACTAAATTTTTTTATGGATTTTCAAGCAACAAATAAGAAGAACTATCCATCTGAAATTGTTCAGATAAAACGGACAGGTAATGTGTTTTTAATAGAAGCTACTAATTGTAGTTTAGAAGTGCAGGTTTATTCGTCAAGAATAATTCGTTTTCGTTATGGAATAGATTATTTATCAACTGATTTTTCCTATGCCAAAGCACCCGATTTTAATTTCACAGAAACAACAATTGAACAGATAGAAGATGATAGACAGTTTGTGATAAAAACTTCTGAAATTATTTGCCGGATTGCACGCGACACATTGAGTATTTCGCTCTTTACGATTGATGGAAGGTTGATAAATTGTGATGATGGAGGATTTCATTGGGAGCCTAACCCCGGTTTTGGAGGTCATTATGTTTATTGTACAAAACAAATTCAGGAGCATGAAAACTTTTTTGGACTTGGTGACAAAGCAACTTCACAGAATTTGCGAGGTAAAAGATTTTTAAACTGGGGTACCGATACTTATGGATTCGCTAAAGAGCAAGATCCATTGTACAGAAATATCCCTTTTTATTTTGGCTTGCATCACAACATTTCATACGGTATATTTTTCGATAACAGTTTTCAGACGTTTTTTGATTTCGGTAAAGAAAGTAACACTCATGCAAGTTTCTGGGCAGAAGGCGGACAAATGTCTTATTACTTCATTTATGCACCAACGTTGTTGCAGGTAGCCGAAGAGTATTGCAAAATAACAGGACTCCCTGAATTGCCGCCAAAGTGGACATTAGGTTATCATCAAAGTAAATGGAGCTATTATCCCGAATCAGTTGTTAAGGAACTGGCAGGGCATTTTCGCAGTAAGGCAATTCCATGTGATGTCATTCATCTTGACATTGACTACATGAAAGGCTTTAGATGTTTTACCTGGGATGAAGAACGTTTTCCGGATCCTAAAAAGATGATTGCAGAATTGCGTGAACAAGGTTTTAAAATTATTGTAATCATTGATCCGGGAATAAAAAAAGATAAAGACTATTGGGTTTTTCAGCAAGCATTGGAAAAAAATTATTTCTGCAGACGGCAAGATGGCGACTATATGGAAGGAAAAGTGTGGCCTGGAGATTGTTATTTTCCTGACTTCACACATCCTGAAGTGCGGAAATGGTGGAGTGGCTTGTATAAAGAATTAATGGAACAAGGTGTGAGTGGTGTGTGGAATGATATGAATGAACCTGCAGTTTTTGAGATTGCAACATTTCCAGATGATGTAAGACATAATTATGATGGATTGAATGTTAGCCACCGCATGGGACACAATGTTTATGGTATGCAAATGGCCAGAGCAACGTATGAAGGGCTTAAACAATTTGTTCCGGAAAAAAGACCTTTTGTTTTAACTCGATCCGGATTTTCCGGTGTGCAGCGTTATGCAGCAGTTTGGACAGGTGATAATGTTGCCTCATGGGAGCATATTTGGGTAGCCAACATGCAATGTCAGCGGTTGAGTGTATCGGGCATTTCGTTTTGCGGAACAGACATTGGTGGGTTTATTGGCGAACCTGATGGAGAACTGTTTGTTCGTTATATACAGATGGCAATTTTCCATCCATTCTTCAGAGGCCATTCCAGCAGCGACCAGGGCGACAAAGAACCGTGGGCTTTTGGTGCAGCCTATGAGGCACTCATCAGAAAATCTATTGAGTTAAGATACCAACTTATACCATACATATACACCACTTTCTGGCAGTATGTAAACAAGGGAACACCCATGATACGACCCTTGGCATTCCTTGCACAAGATGATGTTGAAACTCACATGCGCATGGACGAGTTTGGTTTCGGAGATCAATTGCTGATTTGCCCTATCAACAAAAGTGCTTCCAGCGGACGCTCTGTTTATTTGCCTAAAGGAAACTGGTATTACTACTGGAACGATAAATACTATCGTGGCGGACATGAATATGATATTGAAGCACCATTAGACCGCTTTCCGCTCTTTGTTAAAGAGGGTGCAGTAATACCACATCAGCCAGTAGTACAACACCTGAATGAAAACACACCTCAACCAATCACTTTGCACATTTATTATTCAGTAAATAGAAATGTAAGCTATTTTTATGAGGATGATGGTGACAATTATTCCTACAAAGAAGGTAATCTTTCTGTGAAGAAGTTTACGGTTTTTGGCAATCGAAGACAGATGAGAATCATTTGCGAAAAAACAGGTGCATATCAATCAGCCAATGCTGAATGTCGTTTGGTGCTTCATGGACTTCCTTTTCGCCCACATCAGTTGATGATTGATGATAAAGAAATTTCTTTATCCAGACGGTTGCGCGACAAAACACTAACCATCAATGTAGCAGCCAACTTCAGCAGAATAAAAGTTAGTTGAGGTTTGGATAGATGAAAATTACACCCTTGAAATAAAAATGCCGGAAACACTGTGTTACAAAAGGTAGCAATAGTGCTGTCAAAAAAGCAATGATTACATTAGTCTTAATTTTGTTCATTTGTGGTGTAGCGAACTAAGAAAATGAATATTGAACAGATAACAAAAAGGGCTTGCGAAGCCACTGCAAAGGCAGCAGCATTTATACAAAAGGAGAGTTTGACATTTGATAAATCAAAGACAGAGCAAAAAGGCCTGCACGATTTGGTGAGTTATGTAGATAAAACGGCAGAGAGAATTCTGGTAGAAGCATTTCAGAAAATATTACCCTCAGCAGGGTTCATCACAGAGGAGTCAACCATTTCTAAAAGCGAGAATGAACTACAATGGATTATAGACCCTCTTGACGGCACAACTAACTTTATACATGGTCTGCCTTGCTACTGTGTGAGCATTGCTTTAAGGCAAGGCGATACGTTAGTGATGGGCATTGTGCATGAAATTAATTTTAATGAAACATTTTATTGCTGGAAAAACGGTGGGGCATGGCTTAATGGCAAACGTATTCATGTTTCCAAAACGGATAAACTACAAAATGCGCTTCTGGCAACAGGGTTTCCATACACCAATTATTCCAGAATGGAAGAGTATATGAAAGTCTTTGACTACTGCATGAGAAATACCAGAGGTTTGCGAAGGTTAGGCTCTGCTGCTGCCGATTTAGCTTATACAGCCTGTGGAAGATTGGATGGCTTTTTTGAATATGGTTTAAATTCCTGGGATGTGGCAGGTGGTGCTTTATTGGTAAAAGAAGCAGGCGGCAAGGTAGCCGATTTTTCAGGAGGCAATAATTTTATTTTTGGCGAAGAGATTGTTGCCTGCAACAGCGGTACCTTTGAAGAATTTATGGAAGTCATTAACCGCTCATTTAAGCAGTAGCATGAACCATCGGCAGATTTTTTTACAACATGTAGCACAAACCAGTCAGGCACCATTGGCATTACAGCTGCAGCGCGCAGAAGGATGCTTTCTTTATGATACAGATGGAAAGGAATATATTGATTTGATATCGGGTATTGCAGTCTGTAATATAGGACACAATCATCCTGAAATTAACGAAGCTATTATTAAACAGGTTGGGCAATATAGCCACACCATGGTGTATGGCGAATTGGTACAAAGTCCACAAACATTGTTTGCACAAAAGCTGGTAGCCCACTTACCGTCAACACTCAATTGCACCTACTTCGTCAATTCCGGAGCCGAAGCAATTGAAGGCGCCATGAAGTTGGCAAAACGCACCACAGGAAAAACTCAGATGGTAGCTCTCACCAATGCCTATCATGGCAGCACGCAAGGTGCATTAAGTCTGATGAGTAATGAGTATTTTACATCAGCGTTCCGCCCATTGATTCCCGGAATACAGTTTTTAGATCCGGAAAAGCCCGATTTCGAATTACTCACCGGTCAAACCGCTTGTATGGTGATGGAACTGATTAAGTCAGAAGAAGGCTGCAAGCCACTGTCTAAAGAATTTGTGCAACAGGTTGCTGCTATCTGCAAGGCAAAAAATATTCTGCTTGTAATTGATGAGTGTCAGACCGGTTTCGGACGCACAGGAGAGTTGTTTGCATTTAGAGGGTATGATATCACTCCTGACATTCTTGTCCTTGGCAAAGCCTTAGGTGGCGGAATGCCACTGGGCGCATTTATAACAGATAAGGCAATCATGGATAACCTAACCCACAGTCCTGTGTTAGGTCACATTACCACTTTTGGAGGCCATCCGGTGTGCTGTGCAGCAGGTCTGGCTGCTTTCAGCTATTTGACAGAGAGTCAATGTTACCTTGATGCTATAGAGAAGAGTTTACTTTTTCAAAAGCTTTTAAATCATCCTAAAATAAAGTCAGTTTCAGGGAAAGGACTGTTGCTCGCTGTGGAGTTCGAATCAGAAGATTATTGTCTTCAGGTCATCAGGCAATGTATCGAGCACGGCTTGTTTACCGATTGGTTTTTGTTTGCACCACAATGCCTTAGAATAGCACCTCCTTTAACAATCAGCAATCAACTCATTGAACGTTCATGTGAAATAATACTGAACGTGCTAAATAATTAATCGGTTTCTTCATATTTCGGCAGTATTTTTGTCTTCATGTACATGAAGATATTTATTTTTAACCTTTCAAAACACAGAAATTATGAATGTATTAATTGTTGAAGATGAGCGCAGCCTCTCTCATGAAATGGAAATTTACCTGACAAAACAGGGCTTGCATTGCGATGTTGCATTTACAGGTGCCAAAGCATTAGAAATGATGTGGGTTAATTCCTATGATTTTGTATTGCTGGATATTGGTTTACCCGATACCAATGGCTTTGAAATCTTAAAAGAAGCCAAAAAGAATGCTATTGACAGTGCATTCATTGTACTGACAGCACGAAGCGAAACAGACGATAAAATACTAGGTCTGGATTTAGGTGCTGATGACTATTTAGCCAAACCATTTTCGCTGCCTGAACTACATGCACGCATGCAGGCAATTTTAAGAAGAAAACACGGACTTAAAGTACAAATGATTGACATCAACGGTTTCATGATGGACTATCAGAACCGTACGCTAACATACGAAGAAGCACCTGTTGTTTTGACTAAAAAAGAATTTGACTTATTGCATTATCTGGCATTGCATAAAGGCCGGGTGTTGTCACGTTCGCAGCTAACAGAACACATTTGGGGAGATGTAATGGATGATGATTACGATTCAAACTATATTGATGTCCACGTTAAAAACCTTCGTAAAAAATTAGCTGCTCATGCACCAATTGAATGGTTTGAAACAGTTCGTGGAATAGGCTACAGGTTGAATGCCCAATGATTAACCTTACCTTTGGCGGGAGATGAAGCTCCAGTTAAAACTTGCTATATATAATGCCCTGAGTAAAGCTCTTGTGTTGCTGGCGTTCGGGGCATTAATGCCTTTTATTGTAGAAAAGGTTGTTTATAATCACATTGATCAAAGATTAAAAGCGCGCACATCAAAGGTATTGCGTATTATAGAAAAAGGCGGACTCAATGACATTGCACGAGAGTCTGACTGTACATTTGAAAGTTACAATATCCTTAAAGAAGAATTCATCCTGATAGAACCACTTTCGGGAATGAAGGATGTAAAGCCAACAGTAATTACCAACGAAGAGTGGGAAATTGATGGAGAGAAATTGAATCACCGCATCATCCGTCAGTCATTTATTTACGATAACCAGATTTACAGTTTACAGATAGGTGAGGGTATAGACTCTCTCAATAAACTTAAAAACACAATTAGCAAACTTGCTCTTTGGGCTACCATTCTCACCATTATCGTTTCAATATTTGTTGATTTTGGCTATGCACGTCTGTTGTTACGTCCGTTAAACGAAATTGTAGAACGAAAACTTAAAGGCACAAAGGATCCTGTGCATTTTAATGATGTACCTGTTACAACAACTACTCTTGAATTTCAGCAGCTTGATATTAGTTTAACTGAGTTGATGCAACGCATCAAAGCTGCATTTCTAACTGAAAAAGAATTTATTTCTAATGTTTCGCATGAATTGCAGACGCCAATTTCAATTCTGAAAACGAGATTTGAAAATATGCTCATGGATGAAAAGATTGATGATGAAGTAGCTGATAAGCTTGATGATTCAATCAGAAAGTTGAACAGGATGAGTAAAATCATCAAATCATTGCTAATGATTTCAAAAATTGATAATGAGCAATTTTTGAAAAATGAAACGGTGAATATAAAAGCTTTGATTCAGGAGATTGTTGAAGATTTTCAGGAGCATTTAAGTACTAAAAATATCAGGCTTTATATACAGCATCTGGATGATTTTGAGTTTCCAAATGCAAACAGGACTTTACTTTTCACACTTTTCAGCAACATTATCACTAATGCCATAAAATATAATGTGGAGAACGGGCAAATTGATATTAGTGCTACTAAACAAGGTAGTGTTTTTGTGGTTGAAATCAGAGATACAGGGGTGGGTATTGTAAAAGAGAATCTCACACATATTTTCGACAGGTTTAAGAAGTTTAATAAATCAACAGAGCCAAGTTTTGGATTGGGGTTGGCTATTGTTAAAACCATTTCTGATTTTCATCGTTTAACGTTGAGTGTAAGTTCGGAAGCTAACAAAGGCACAACTTTCAGAGTGGAATTTCCTGTATCTTCATTCACATAAATTTCACAGGTAAATATGTAAATTTGCTTCCGATAATTAAGAATGAAATGAATGCTTTAAATCTGATTTTATTTTCTTCCTTTATTGGTTTATCTCTAAACGCTTTAGGTCAAGATCAGGTACGTTCAATCAAAACAGGTGGTCGTCCGGCCGAGGTAAAAGAAATCAATAACACTCCTGTCATCATGATTCATAAATCAAAAGATGCACAAGAGAACAGAACTTCGCCAATGCCGGCCAAGAAAAACAATCATCGCTGTATCAAAAAAATAGGTGCCTGTACAGAAGGTGGCGAAAGGACAAAAGAGCTTAAAGAGCCGGTTAGAATCAACGAGAATCAGTAATCGCCTATGGTGAGCATCACTAAGGTGCACGCTTCTTCACATTCAATACCTTGTTTTTCTGCTTTGTTTTTTAATGATTCGTTTTCAGCTCCCGGGTTAAAAATAATTCTTTTAGGATGTAGTGATAAAATATACTCCTCTAACGGTTTTTGTCGGTCGGCATTAAGATACATTGTGACAGTATCAATTCCTTTAAAGTCGGAGAGGTCTGTAATAATAGTCACATCTTCCACTTGTGCAGGTTTACTACCCACTGCTACCACAGGATGACCAAAATAACGTAACTTATAAATGGCTTTGTTAGAGTAACGTGCCGGATTTGCTGAGGCGCCAAGAACCAAGGTTTTCTTCTTCATTCGTTTACGATTCTATATAGTTTAAATCTTTGGCATAACTTTCTTTAATGCCAAACAAAGATAAGAATGCTCCGGCTATTGCTATAACTCCTACAATAAACATGGAGTCTATCATGTTCCATCCAAACGAATCGCGAAAAAAGGCAAGAAGAAAGGTTAAAATTGCTAACGAACCCCGCACCATATTGGGCACAGTGGTAGTAACAGTAGCCCTGATGTTGGTGCCGAACTGTTCTGAAGCTGTTGTAACAAATACAGCCCAGTAGCCTGATGCAAAACCTAATAAGGCACATATAAAATAAAATACACCAACACTTGCATGACTCATCATATAGAGATAAACAGGTGTTATACAAATGGCGATGATTAGATACAATACCAATATTTTTTTTCTGCTTTTCAATTTCTGACTCCAATAGGCACTTAAAAAATCACCTAAACATGTTGCCAAATAAAAATACATGATAGCATCACCACCGTTAACACCGGATATGCCATTCATTTTTGCAATTTCAGGAGAAAAGACAACTAAAATTCCTATCATGTACCAGATAGGAACACCCACAGCAATACTACTCAGATAGGTTAAAAATCTTTTTCTGTTATTGAACAACATTATCAGATTGCCTCGTTTGCAACTGTGCTCCTGAAGATTTTTAAACATGCCACTTTCATAAACACCTATTCTTAAAAACAGTAAAACCAAACCCATAACACCGCCAATTATGTATGATGACTGCCACGTTACAAAGTGCCCGAGAATGTTTGCAAAAACAGCTCCCAATACACCAAAAGAAACTACAATCATGGTTCCATAACCCCGGTGTTCTTTAGTCATGGTTTCATTCACTAAAGTAATTCCTGCACCCAGCTCTCCCGCCAAACCTACACCTGCGATAAAACGCAAAACAGTATAGGTGTTGATTATTGTTGACGAAGTATAATCAGCCAGCTCTTTTACATAGGCATTAGCAATATTAGCAATAGAGTACATGATAATAGATCCAAATAAAACGGAAACACGACCTTTTTTATCACCCATAATTCCCCATAGAAGTCCACCGGTAAGCATACCAATCATCTGATAACTTAAAAGGTGCAAACCATACTCAGTAACCAATTCGGGTTCGGTAATGCCCAAACCGTTAAGACTGGGGGTACGTACAATACCAAACAAAATCAAGTCATAGATATCAACAAAATAGCCTAATGCAGCCACAATGACGATAATGTTCAGTGGATTTTTAGTCTCTGTATGTTGGGTCATTTACCTGAATGAGTTTTGAAAAAATGCAAGGCTGCCCAGTTCTGATTTTGCTTCATGCTTGAAAGTTTCAAGCCATACTTTCCAAAAGCTTGTGTAATGAGCTCAACATCTTCTGTCAGAAAACCACTCACCAATAATTGGCCACCATCAGACAATGCAATATTGTAAGATGCAATATCTGCCAATAGAATATTTCTGTTTATGTTGGCAAGAATAACTTCGAATTTTAGATCTTTGAGTGATAAGGCATCACCTTGTAACACTTCAATGTTTCTGATTTTATTGGTTTCAATATTTTCAATACTGTTCAGTACACAGTTAGGGTCGTTATCAATGGCAGTTGCAGTAATGCATCCAAGCTTCGATGCAAGTATAGCCAGTATGCCTGAGCCACATCCCATATCTAAAACATGTTTATCAGCAATGTTGGCTGCCAGCATCAGTTCCATCATCATGGCAGTTGTTGCATGGTGTCCTGTGCCAAATGCCATCTTTGGTTGAATTATTATTTCAAGTTCATTGTCTGAAGCATCAGGATGAAATGGTGCACGCACATAAATATTTTTAACCTTAATTGGTGGGTAGTTTTTTTCCCACTCTTCATTCCAGTTTTGACTTTCAATTTCTTCTATATGCCAGTGCGCAGAACAAAAATCATTTGGCTGCAAAAATTCTATGGTATCTAATAATGATTCAGTAAAATTTTCTTTTCTGATAAATCCATCAAAGCCATCTTCTTTTTCTTCAAACATTTCAAAACCAATTTCTGCAAGTTGGGCTATCAGTATTTCACTGAATGGCTGAACAGGGTTTACCTTACAATGTATAGCTATATATGAATTCATTGGAGGACAAATAAAATCAATCAGCTTTATTTATGCAAACAATGTTGATAGGCTGAAGAAATATTTACAGGAAATCAGTAATTGACTTCCGGTTTCTTGAGTTGTTCATTAACCAATTTTGAATAAAATCCATTTTGTTGAATCAATGACAGGTGTGTGCCACATTCAAGTATTTTACCCTGATGCAATACAATTATTTCATCGGCATGTTTTACAGATGAAATGCGATGACCTAAAATTAAAGTTGTGCTATGCTGGAAATAAGGTAACAGGTTTTGCAGCAATTGCTCTTCTGTGCCGGTGTCAAGTGCAGAGAGACAATCGTCAAGAATTAAAAACTGAGGTTTTTTCATGATAGCACGTGCAATGGAAATACGTTGTTTCTGACCCCCACTCAGATTAACACCCCGCTCACCGAGCATAGTATTAAAGCCATCTTTAAAATGAACTATTTCATCATAAACCATTGCGGTTTTTGCAGCCTCAATTAACGATTCTTGACTATACTCTTTTGTTCCAAATGCAATGTTGTTGGCAATGGTATCAGAAAATAAAAGCACATCCTGAGTGATGAAGCCAACCTGCCTTCGCCACCATTCAAGATTGATGTTTTTAAGTGGTATATCGTTAACCAAAACTTCGCCATGCGTTGGATCGTACAGCCTTGACATTAGATTTGCTATAGTAGTTTTACCTGATCCTGTAGTGCCAACAACAGCTATAACTTTACCTGCTGAAAGTTGCAGATTAATATCCTCCAAAACAAAATCTTTGTTTTTTCCGAAAGAAAAAGAAATATTTTTTAATTCAATGGATTTGATTTTGTCAGGTATTTTGCCTGTGTTGTTGTGTTTGATTTCAGGCTCCGTATGCAAGAAGCTATTAATTCTGCGCTGGCTGGCATCTGCTCTTTGGATGAGAGTGATTATCCAACCTAACATACCCACAGGCCACATAAGCATATTGAGATAAATAACAAACTCTGCAATATTTCCATAGGTGATTTGCTTTTTATCAACCAAAATTCCACCATAATAAATTACAGTAACCGAACTAATGCCTACAAGCAACATGATAGCTGGAATAAACAGTGCGTTTATGCGAGCCAATTGCATGGTTTGATTAAAATAATTTTTTGCCTGATTATAAAATAAACCTGCAAAAACATGCTCTTTAGAAAAAGATTTAACTATTCGTATTCCTGCAAAAGATTCCTGTACATTGGTAGAGAGTTCGCTTAAAGCTACCTGAACTTTTTCGCTCTTGGTGTTGATGATTTTCTGCACGTAATATATCAGGATAACCAGAATCGGTAACGGAAATATTACTACTAATGTTAAACCGGGACTGATGTTCATCATGGCTATAAAAACCACAATAATCATCACTGTTATATTGACCAAATACATGATGGCAGGACCAGTGTACATACGCACCCTGCTCACATCTTCGCTGATTCTGTTCATCAGGTCACCGGTGTTGGCCTTGGAATAAAAATGCATATCAAGTTTCTGATACTGATCATAAATCTCATTTTTCATATCAAACTCAATGTGCCTCGACATAACTATTATGGTTTGACGCATCAGAAATAGCAAAACGCCACGTAAAAAAACCACACCAAAAATACCCAATGCATAAAGTGTTAAAGTTTTGGCCGAATCGGAATAATTATGATGGGTGCCTGTAGAAATAAAATCTATTGCTTTTCGGGTTATTTGTGCCGGTAAAAGGCCGAAATAGTTGGCAAATAGCACAAAAACTAGTCCAAGGGCAA
Source organism: Bacteroidia bacterium (assembly GCA_037045145.1). Lineage (NCBI taxonomy): Bacteria > Pseudomonadati > Bacteroidota > Bacteroidia > Bacteroidia bacterium. Next base: position 210,769 of record JBAOIA010000012.1, on the reverse strand, counting down.
GCCGACCTCTATATTTTACGAAAAAGCGATTTAATGTTAACAGATCGGACATGTAAATGAAATTTTTGTTCAGAGCAAAAAAAAACTACTTTTGCGACCTGTTTGCAGGTCGTTGGGGTTGCAAATTAAACTGAATTAACAATCAGATAAAAACATTGTAAATGATTGAATTAAAAGAAATGAAAGAAACAATAGCAACTGCCAATAGTGTTTTTGCACAAGTTACTGATATGAAACACGAACAGGTTGTGTTTTGTTATGACCATGAAACCGGTTTAAAGGCAATTATTGCCATACATAATACCAATTTAGGGCCTGCTCTTGGCGGAACGCGCATGTGGATGTATCAGAATGAAAATGATGCATTGACTGACGTACTTCGTTTATCACGCGGAATGACTTATAAAGCAGCAATTTCCGGACTAAACTTAGGTGGTGGAAAAGCTGTAATAATTGGTGATAGCAAGAAAGATAAAACAGAAGCCTTGTTCAGAAAGTTTGGTCAGTATGTGAACTCTTTAAGTGGCAGATACATCACTGCAGAAGATGTGGGTACTTCAACTAAAGATATGGAGTATATCTCTAAAGAAACCAAGCATGTAACAGGTTTGCCTGAGTCAATGGGTGGAAGTGGCGACCCTTCACCGGTGACTGCCTATGGTGTTTATATGGGGATGAAAGCTTCTGCAAAAGAAGTTTGGGGAAATGACAGCCTAAGCGGCAAGAAAGTGTGTGTACAGGGTGCAGGTCATGTTGGAAGTAATTTGGTAAAACACCTAACGGCAGAAGGTGCCAAGGTATATGTTACAGACATTAACAAAGAAGCCTTGCAACAGGTAGCAACAACCTATAAAGCAGAGGTAGTAGCTCCAGACAGTATTTTTTCTTTAGATGTTGATATTTATGCGCCATGTGCTTTAGGTGCAACCCTGAATACAGAAAATATTAGTAAACTTAAATGTGCCATAGTTTCCGGTGCTGCAAATAATCAGTTAGCTGACGAAGTTGTTCATAGCAAAATGCTTATGGATAAAGGCATATTGTGGGCACCTGACTTTTTAATTAATGCCGGTGGACTTATTAATGTTTACAGCGAGTTGAAGCAATTCAGTCGTGCCGAGGCGCTAAAACAAACCGAACATATATACAAAGTAACTTTAGATATTTTCAAAAAGTCAAAAGAAGAGAAAATTCCTACGTTGATAGCTGCTATGCAAATGGCAGAGAAACGTATTTATGGAGGTAAATAATTTATTGTAAACAAAAACTTTTTCGTTCTTATTAGATTTAATAATTTATGTTAGCCAGACGTCATTTAAGGATTCGGGTAATGCAAGTATTATATACTTATTTTCAAAGTGAAGGATATAATGTGACCAAAGCAGAAAAAGAACTTGTAGAAGGAACCAATCGCCTTTATGAACTTTATCTTGCACTTTTGCAATTGTTGATTGAACTTGCAGAGCAAGAACAACTGTATCGTATAGATGTAGCATCGAAGTTTATTGTAAATAAAAGAGAGTTTGTCCGCTCTTTTGAAAAGACTGCTTTTATAACATGGTTGAAAAACGATGAGCAGTTTTTAGATAATTGTAAGAAGCATAAAATCAGTTGGCAGGCCGATATGGAAGCTGTAGGAAAATGTTTTTACAAACTAAGGCAGCATCCTGCATATCGTGAGTTTACAATGACCAATACTGAGGTTGTTGAAATGGACTGGCTTCTTAAAATGTATAAAGAAGAAATACAGCAGTCGGAATCTGTCAATGGAGTTATTGAAGAAAAGAATATCTGGTGGGCAGAGAGTCTTGAGCTGGCACATGTTATGGTGGTGAAGACTATCAGACAGTTTTATACTACAGAGCAACCGGCAATTTTACCTTTGTTTAAAGATGATGCTGAGGATCGTGATTTTATGATTAGGCTTTTAAAGGAAACTATTAAAAATGATAAAGAGTGGACTACTATAATCGCAGAACGCACCAAGAATTGGGAAGTTGACCGTATTGCATTAAGCGATATGATTATGCTAAAAATGGCAGTCACAGAGGTGATGAAGTTTGATCAGATACCAGTAAAAGTTACCCTTAACGAATATATTGATATTTCTAAAGATTACAGTACACCACAGAGCAAGGTTTTTATTAATGGTGTTTTGGATAAGATTGTTGAAGAACTACGCAAACAAGACAAATTCAAGAAAACCGGACGCGGACTTGTGGAGAATTGACCTTTATGGTGTAATGTAGTGAGGTGTGATGGTGTGGATTTATAATTCACTTTTTTTGAAAAGAGAGGACCCGCAACTTTAGCCTAAAGAAAAATATAGTGTTCCAACTAAACTGTTTTAATTTTCTTAATGGCAATTGTTATCATCATTTGTGCTGCAAGATAGGTGAGTGCAATCCAAAATGATGCATAAGGGAACGATGCTTTAAAATTATTGATGGCATCCAAACTGTCAGTAATGATATAGAGTATGGTGCCTGTAAGTAAGCAATAAAAAACATTTCGTGGTAGTTGATCTTTTGTCAATGCTGACGCTATTCCTGTTAATGTAAGTGCAGATGCATAAATTAACACCGGTATGGTAAGGTCATTCAAATGGGGTAGTAATGTCCAAAGCAGTATGCTGCCATAAGTTATAAATAACAAGGCACAGAAAATGAGATACAGAAGATTGATTTGTTTAAAGGAAATAAGATAAAAGCAAATGATAATATACATGATCTGCATAGCAAGAAAAACAATTATACCTGCCATAAATATCCAATGACTTACTTGACTATAAAGATTAATAATGTCGCCAATCCATGCCAGACTGAGGGCAGCAACCATGCGTTTTTGAATTAGCGTTAAATTACCTACACTTAATCCTTCTGAAAAATACCATAGTAATATGGGTATTAATAAAGGCTTTGTAATAAATACCAACCATTGAAATGCCATAAGGTGAGCAACAAGATGAACCACTGATATAGCAATAAATATTATCAGTTTACTATTCATTATATCTGTTTTGAAGTGTTCATTGGTTTAACATCACCTGATGTTTTATTTAAATGAATGGTGTGAATGGCGATGTAAAGTATGAAATAAAAATACAAATATTCAAATTAAAGTTTGGTAATAAAGTGAATAAACAATCTGTTTGCCTCAGCGAACAGCATTTTGTACTTTTAGCAATGAAACTAAAAGTTTTTCAAGTAGGTCAAGTCGTAGCATATTGGCTCCATCACTCAAAGCTTTGGCTGGGTTTGGATGTGTTTCAATAAAAATTCCATCGGCACCGGCAGCCATTGCTGCACGGGCAATGGTACTGATAAGTTCAGGTTTTCCCCCTGTAACACCGGATGATTGATTGGGCTGTTGTAAAGAATGTGTAACGTCCATCACCACAGGCACATTAAATTTTTTCATCTCAGGAATGCCACGCATATCAACCACCAAATCACCATAACCAAGCATGGTGCCACGCTCCGTAACCATTACCTGATGATTACCCGATTGTCGTATTTTATCTACGGCAAACTTCATGGATTCAGGAGAAAGAAACTGCCCTTTTTTTACATTAACAGTTTTCCCTGTTCGTGCCGCTGCTACCAACAATTCTGTCTGGCGGCAAAGAAATGCCGGAATCTGAAGTACATCAACATAATCTGCGGCTAGTGCAGCCTCATGGCTTTCGTGAATATCTGTAACGACAGGTAACTCATAACGCTGACGGACTTTGCGAAGTATCTCAAGTGAAGGAACATCACCAATACCTGTAAATGAATCAAGTCTTGAACGGTTGGCTTTTTTGAAACTTGCTTTAAAGATATAGGGTATCTGAAGCTTGTCAGTGATTTCTTTTACTGTTCCTGCAATATCCATACACATCTGTTCTGATTCAACAATGCATGGTCCGGCCATTAGAAAAAAATTTCCTGCGGCTGTATGTTTTAACTGTGCAATATTCTGAAGCATATTTATCTAATGCATTTAAATTAAAATGGTGTTATTCTACATACAAAACTAATCCTTTTAGGTATTCGCCTTCAGGATGAAAAACAGAAATGGGATGATCGGCAGGTTGAGAAAGTATATGCAGGATTTTTATCTGCCTCTGTGCTTCTCTTGCACTCTGAAAAATCAATTTTCTGAATGTTGGAACATCAACAGCCTGTGAGCAAGAGAATGTGAAAATAATACTTCCGGCCGGTGCCTTGAGAAAGACAGCTGTGTTTAGGTTCCGATAGCCTATCATAGCATTACGCACAGCATCAAGTCGTTTGGCAAATGCAGGGGGGTCAACTATCCAAACCTGATAAGCGTTTTTATTTTCTTTTAGAAAAGCAAAAACATCATCACAAAAAAAATGATGATTTGCTGCATCGTTTAACTGAACGTTTTGGTTAGCCCAATTTTCTGCACGGCTTGAACTGTCAACAGAATGAACCATTGCAGCGCCTGATTTTAATGCATAAATTGAGAACCCACCAGAATAAGCAAATAAATTTATTACGTTTTTACCCGAACAATAATTACCCAACAATTTTCTATTTTCACGCTGATCAATAAAAAATCCTGTTTTCTGACCTTCAAACCAGTTTACATAAAACTGATGTCCGTTTTCTCTTACTACTTCAAATTGCTTTTCGCCTTTGAAAAATCTGTTTTCGTCATTTTCAAAAAATGAATCTTCGCTCTTATCGTAAATGGTGTTTAACGAATGAGCGTAAATTTTATCTAATGCTTCAGCAATAATATCACGATGTTTGAACATGCCTTTTATATGACATTGTATCACTGCACAATCGCCATAAATGTCAATAATTAATCCTGAAAGCCCATCACCTTCGCCATGTACCAAACGATATGCATTAGTTTCTTTGTTGTTAAATAAATGTATGTTTTTCCTTAGCTGCAATGCATTGGATAATTTTTGAAACCAGAATGCCTCATTCAATTCAACTTTAAAAAATGCAAGAAGCCTGACAGCAATACTTGAATGATGAAACAATCCTGTTCCAAGAACTTCGCCATCATGCGAAAGAAGTATCACAGCATCACCATTTTTCAGGTGTGCAGGCATTTTTTCTAACGCACCAGAGAAAACCCAAGGGTGAAAATTTAATATGCTTTTTTCTTTTCCTTTCTTTAAGCGGATTTCAGGATAGGGTAGTGCCATCTATTTTTGGAATGTGGCAGCTACAACCAGGTCTTTTCCACCTGATGCATAATTATAAAAACCTACTCCTGATTTTTTACCTAAGTTACCCGCTGTAACCATATTTACCAATAGTGGGCATGGTGCATACTTTGGATTTCCAAAACCATCATGCAATACACGTAAAATAGCAAGACAAACATCAAGACCTATGAAATCGGCTAACTGCAATGGCCCCATCGGATGTGCCATACCTAATTTCATTACCTCATCAATTTCATGCACTCCGGCAACACCTTCGTAAAGCGAATAGATTGCTTCGTTAATCATTGGCATTAAAATTCTGTTGGCAATAAATCCGGGGTAGTCATTTACTTCAACAGGAATTTTATTGAGATTAACAGAAAGGTCGAAAATTATTTTTGTCACTTCATCACTAGTCTTATATCCACGAATAACTTCAATAAGTTTCATTACAGGTACAGGGTTCATAAAATGCATACCAATAACCTTGTCGGGTCTATTTGTTACAGAGGCAATTTTTGTAATTGAAATGGAAGAAGTGTTTGTGGCCAAAATTGCATCAGCTTTGCAAGAACTGTCTAACTCTTTAAAAATACTTAGTTTAATATTTTCGTTTTCTGATGCTGCTTCAATAACAAGGTCTGCATTTTTAACACCGTCAGATAGTTTAGTGTAAGTAGTTATACGTTGCAATGCAGCATCTTTATCAGCAACAGTCACTATGCCTTTAGCTACCATACGGTCGAAGTTTCCTGTAATGGTCTTAATGGCTTTTTCTAATGACGTTTCAGAAATGTCTATCAGCGAAACTGTGTTTCCATATTGTGCACAAACATGTGCTATGCCATTTCCCATTGTTCCTGATCCGATTACTGCAATGTGTTTTATCATGAGATGCTTTTTTTAAGATTGTAATTTGAAAATATTTGTTAATTTAAATTGTCGTTAGCATTATTTACCGCGCCCCTGAAAAATAATTTTAACTGTGTAAAAAAGTATTTTAAAGTCAAGTGCCAGCGACATGTTTTCAATATAAATGATATCGTACTTAAGTCGTTCAACCATCTGACCAACATTTTCTGCATATCCAAATTTTACCTGACCCCATGATGTAATTCCGGGACGAACTTTATGTAAGTGTCTGTAGTGAGGAGAGTATAGCATTATTTGATCAATAAAAAATTGGCGTTCGGGGCGAGGGCCCACAAGCGACATTTCGCCAACAAGAACGTTAAAAAATTGTGGTGTTTCATCAATCCTGAACTTACGCATTATTTTTCCCCAAGGTGTTATTCTGCTGTCGTCTTTACTGGAAAGTTTCGGTCCACCGGATTCAGCATCAAGGTACATGCTTCGGAATTTATAAATGTTAAATGGGTTTCCATGCAATCCTATTCTTTCTTGTTTAAAAATAACAGGCCCTTTGCTTGTCAGTTTTACAATGAGTGCAGTGATGATGAAGGTGGGAGTGAGCAAGACTAAAAAAACAAATGATACAATAATATCCATCAGTCGCTTGGCATATTGCTGCCATGCAGGCATCAGTTGAGGATAAATTTCTATGAGCGGTGCACCGAAAATAGAATTCATTTTTACTGAACCGGAAAGAATATCATACATGTCAGGAATGATTTTAATGATGGCATTGGTATCTTCCAGCTCATTAATAATTCTGCCAATATTTTCATGTTCTGACGATTCAATAGCAATGATTACTTCTTCTACCTGATGTTTGTTAATGGCATCGGGAATATTGGCGATACCACCAAGGTGTGGGAGTTTTCCTCCCAGATATTCACCATTCTTTTCATCAACATGAACGAATCCTACAAATTTATTTCCCTGACTTATTTTTTGTGTTTCTAGTTCTTCAAAAATGTGTAATGCATTTTGACTGCTTCCAACCAATAGAGTATTGAATCCAATTTTTCTTTTTTTGATTTTGTCACCTGTAACAGTTGTAATTATTAACCGGAAAAAAACTGTTATGATATAATGAATGATGAGTAATGTGAGAAACGTGTTGTAGTAGCTTTTATATGTAACAATAGTGTCGTCCAGCAGCAAGGCAAAAAATATGATGGTGACACCAATTAAAGAGGCAAGTGCTGTTTGTGCCAGATCGCGCAAACGTGATTTACGATATATGTTATTGTAGGTGCCAAGAAATGCATAAAATAAAACCCAACAAACAGGCAATATTAAAATGCCCGTAAAAAATTTAGGATCGGCAAGTAGTTCTTTGCTGAAGTGAGTGTCACCGGGTTCTATATATGTTTTCCGATAAATAAAAAACATGGTCCAGGCCATCAATGCAGAAAGGAAATCGGCAATAATATATTTGATGACTTGTAAACGCTTATTCATTTTTGATAAATAACAGGAGCAACGAAACTTTAATTATGAACTACCTTAACATTGTCGAAGTAAAAACTCTCATTTGTACTTGCATCAGTACGCTGCATTCCAAAAAGCACTCTGAAACGTTTTGCTGTAGGTGTTTCTTGCATCTTTGGTTTTAGCTCAATGTAAATTTTATTCCAATCTGTTTTTGTATTTAATGTGATAATGGCGTTGTTGATTACATTGCCAAATGGATCAGTTGCTTGTAATATCACTAGAAAAGGAGCAGAATTTTTATAATTCATTTCTAAAAAAACATTGGTGCCATTGTTGGGTAGAATCATTTCTTTAGATTTTACTTCAAAATTATACATGCCTGAATCCAATCGTACAACACCATAGCCACCTTCCATAGCTTGTGATACATCAAGCTCTCCGAGCATACCAACAGGACTGTCACCACTTTTCTCGAATGAAAACAATCCTGAAAAATCTTCCATTAATGGAAATGTAAGGTTGTCAATATAACTTGTTGACAGGTCATTGATATGAACAACTTCTCCGGCTTTCAAGTTCACGGTTTTGTCAACAAATTTATAATATGGGTATTGCAAATGTGTGGCATTGATTCCATTCAGTAAAATTCCACCTTGTATGTAGATAGTGTGTGTGCCTGTTTCTAAAACCGGAAACTTACACGGCATTTCATAAGCACCCACAGCCTGATTGTCCACATATACCCAGGCATCAACTATTTTATGTGATGCACTTCCTTGTGAAGTTAAATCTGTTGTGAGCTTAATGGTGTCAATCTGAATATAGGCAGGGGTTGGCTCTGCAGGGTTTATGATGTTACATGCTTGCAGAATTGATGCTGTTGCAATTGCAGTGAAAAGTTGTTTATGCTTCATCATGACTCAATGAATTTTTGCTGTGACAATTTTTCCATAATTTGATTAGCAACCTTTAATGCTTTGTAACCATCTATTGCACTAACAATAGGCGTTGTGTTATTTTCTATTGCAACTGCAAAGGTTCTTAACTCTTCTTTTATTGCATTACTTTCTTCTACAACAGGGTTGTTGAATTCAATGGTTCTGTTTGGCTTTCCATTTCCAGGGTCAATGATAATGGCAAACGGACTTTCATTTTCTGTTGTATTGCGCATGGAGATTATTTCTGTTTTCTTTTTCAAAAAATCAACAGCTATATAAGAATCTCCCTGAAAGATTCTTGCTTTACGCATGTTTTTCATGGAAATGCGGCTGGCTGTTAGGTTGGCAACACATCCATTCTCAAATTCAATTCTTGCATTGGCAATATCCGGTGTATCGCTTATGATTGAAACACCACTGGTGTTTATATATTTTACATCCGACTTCACAATGCTTAATATAACATCAATGTCATGAATCATCAGGTCAAGCACAACAGGTACATCGGTGCCACGTGGATTAAATTCAGCCAAACGGTGTGCTTCAATAAACATGGGTTGATGTATTTTATTTTGTGCTGCTACAAATGCAGGATTGAAACGCTCCACATGTCCTATCTGGATTTTCAATCCCTTTTGTTCTGCTAAAGCAATCATTTCTTCAGCTTCCTGAAGGGTGTGTGTAATAGGCTTTTCAATAAAAATATGTTTACCTGCATTTAAAGCTATCATTGCATATTTGAAATGTGAAAGCGTTGGAGTTACAATATCCACCACATCACATGCTGCGATCAGGCTGTCTGCATCAGCATAGGTCGCTATGCCTAAAGTTTCAGAAACCTGCTGGCGTGTACTTGCATCATTATCATAAAAGCCTTTTAGATGATATGATGGTAACTCTTTTAAAAGTTTGAGATGTATTTTACCCAGATGGCCTGCGCCTATAACTCCTATTGAAAGCATGAAAAAATTTGCGCAAAAATAGGTGTAAAATGGCTACCTTAAGTAAATTAACAAAAGCAATTAAATGTTTTTTCTCATTGCATAATGCTGAATGGTATCGAACAACAAGAAGGTTTTGGCTTCAATGTGATAACCGTTGCGTTCGTAAAATGGAACTGCATTTTCGCGGGCTTGAAGGTAAATTGTTTTGCAATGATTTGATTTAGAGATATTTTCTGCGGCTTTTATAAGGTAATCGCCTAATTGTTGGTTTCTGTATTCAGATTTTATTCCCATGAATCGAATTTGGGCTTCGTCATTAGTGTTGTAATGTAATCGGCAAACGCCAACCATTAAATCGGCAAATATCAGGCAAATATGAATTGCTGAATGGTCGTCATTAGCCATTTCGCTGCCCGGAGGTTGACCCCAAGGAGCCCTTAATATGTCATATCTGAGTTGGTAGTACTGATTCAGTTCTTCTTTGCTTTCGGGATGAGCAGCTATTATTCTTTGTCCACTTTTCTGATGAAAAAATTCAGAAAGAACAATCATGCGTTAGTAGAAAAATCTTTTTACAATAACCCCCTCTGTAGTCTGCATACGTAGCACATATACACCTCTTGAAAGGCGAGACGTCTGTAAACGACAAGTGTTGCTGTCAGAGCAAATGGTTTCCAGCATGAGTCGTCCTGCAGCATCCATAAGCATAATGCTGACAGGTGTTTTATTGGATTCTGAAAATTGAAGCAATACCTGCTCATGATTAAAATCCGGTAAGACTAAAACATCACCGTCATAGGCATCAAAACGCACTGCTAGTGTGGCTTTTTCTACTGTGGTACCATCAAAATCTGTTTGAAAAAGTTTGTAATAATTGATGCCGCGCAATGGTCTGTTATCTACATAATCGTAACGTTGAGGTACGTTGGTTGTACCTGCACCATTTACTTTGCCAAGGTCTGTATAGTGTAAATTGTTTCCGGATTTTTTCAAGGTGAAATAATGGTTATTTAATTCAGAAGAGGTCAACCAGTTGAGTTTAATTTCGTCATTGTGGCGATTGCCGTTAAAAGACAACAATTCAACAGGTAAAGGATTGCCCGGTAGTGCAATTACAGAGGCTAATGTAACCGGACCATAATCCTTTGTTGAATCGGAAGTTATTGTCCCTGCAGCAGCACTGCCAGTGGTTCCTGTATTTCCTAAATCATCCCATGATGCACCGTTAAAGCGTGCTACTCTCAGGTCGGGAAGGCTGGTAACACCACCACTGTTACCATCCCAGTAAAGTGTAATTTTTCTCTTATCACCACTCTCTTTTGTCATATACCAATACTCCATGCGGCTTACGTGGTCGAGCGGTGGATTCACCACATTGTTGTAAATTACAGTTGGGTTTATGTGGAAATACTCTGTGGTAAAAGATTCTGCACTTTTTGCTGATATGTTTATTTCATCAACAGCAAAAGAACCATTGGTGTTTATTGTTGCACCTGTGCTGTTGTTGTTGTTTATCCATCGGAAGCCAATAAGTAAGTTTGGTAAGTCGTTGCAAGCAGCAGGAAGATTAAGCGGGCCAAAAGCTGTCCAGCGTTTATATAAAGCACAACCACCTACGGTGCTGGAACGCGCAAGTGTGTTTAATAATGTCCAAGTCAATCCATTATCTGTACTATATTCAAGTAAAGCTTTATCTGTACTTAGTGAAGGACTTCTTAAATCGCCAACGTTAATGTATTTAAAACTCATTGAAATATTTGATTTTCCTACTGTATTAATTGGTGGAGAAACTGCTCTGATGTCAGTAGTAGGATTAAAACCACCACTTGTTAAAGTATCGTAAATGGCACCACAATCACCGGTTGGACAGATGAGGCAACTTGCACAAGGCGAAGTACTTATATGCAAAGTGGCATCACCACCTGTAGCGCAACCACCGGAACAGGTGTTGACAGGTCTGCCGGCTTCGGCACAGCTGACATAAAACATATTAGGTCTATTGCCATTAGTGCCTGAGTTTGTTACAGACCAAGAACCATTAATACCGGTATAGCCGTTGGCATCACATAAAGAAGTGCATCCATTGTTAAAATTTTCTGTCCAAAATAAGCCGGAATCTACGGGAGCTCCAGAGGCTGATAATCCTGCAGGCTGAACATCATTTGCCATACCAACAGGAAAAACAAAGGCAGAGCTGCCTAACTTTTTTACAGGGCCTTCAACAAAACTATTGTTGTTTGATACGGTATTTGCTTTTGCCCCCACATTAAAAATTAATGGGTTGGTGGTACTGGTATAAATTTTTCCTCCATTAAAGTTCACCAATGAATCAACCATCAAAGAACGATTTAAAGTAATACTTGCGGGAACAAGTTTAGCCATTGTCAGTTCATGAATCTGAAAATGTCCGTTGCCCCAAACGGTGCTGTTGCCATTTCCGGAAAAAACCAACCTGCGCCCATAGCCATTATAATATTTCCAGGTGCCATCCATATAAACATCGCCCCAAATTTCAGTTCCTGTACCAATATTGTTGTAGGTATTTCCAGGTCGGATAATAACATCACCTCTTACCTGAACACCTATAGTTGCATTGACATCGTTGTTTGTAAAGTTGACGTAGTTTGTGCCTGCTCCTCCTATATCCATGCTGCCTTTGATAATGGGATAGCTTGCGGAACCATTAAAATGTGAATTTGCGAAGGAACCGGTAATAAATGGCGTTGATGTATAATTCTCGTAAATAAAATTTGGATAATAGGCTTGCGATCCACCATTAGTTGTGCTTACAGAAGGATTTGAAGCACCTACCTTTCTGAAAATCCAATTTGCTGTTGCAGGAATGGAGATTATTCCACCCTGATAGCTTGATTGCCAGTTATTGCATGACGAAACTGTACACTTAACAATTGTTGCGCCAGCACTAATTTGCCAGGTAGCTCCTGCGTTAAATGTAATATTTGCAGCTCCGTATAAAGAATCTATAAAAGTTCCGTTAATAATTAAATCTGCAGCAGCACCATTATTGATGGTTAGATTAGCATTAGCTGTGGCAATTAATGTTGCACCCGGGCTTACAACTACCTCATCAATAGTTGCACCGGTAGTGATACGGACATCAGTTCCGGCCATTATTGTTATTGTTTGATCGGCCGATGTAGGCGTTGTTCCGGCAGGCGACCATGGACCTCCAGGCCCTACGCTACTTTGCCAGGTACTTGTTACATTCCAATTGCCGGATGCAACGGATTGATAATATAGAGCCATACATGTCTGCTGATACTAAACCTGCAAAAAGTGTGGCTACAGAAAATCCTGAAAAACGCTTTCAATGTCAAAACAGTATTTTATGGTTCAATTGGCAAAAGTACTTGATATAATTCTAAAACAATGCATTTTTTTTACTGCTGTCAGTAATTTATTTTTTACGAAAGAAAATGAATTTTGTTTTTGATGACTACATTAAAAGAAACGGCTTTTTTCATATAAATAACAGAGAAATAAGGAAAGTAATTTATCAACATTTTAGAAGAGAAAGCGGATGATAAACACTTCATTTTGCTTTTCGCAGACAACCGGAAATTCTATAACAGTTTGATTTATTACTTTTGCGGCAATCAAAATAGTAAGTGTTTAACGTGGCAGAAGCTGGATTTTTAAAGACAGAGAAAGAAATTTTTACGGAGTATATGATCAGCAATGGGCTACGCAAAACACCGGAGCGTTATGCTGTACTTGAAGAAGCCTATCAAATTAATGGACATTTTAATGTGGACATGCTTTTTGAGCTGATTCAAAAACGTAAGTTGAGAGTAAGCCGGGCTACCGTTTATAATACTATTGAGCATTTATTAAAATGCGGTTTGGTAACAAAGCATCAGTTTGGCGAGACCAAATTTATTTATGAAAAGTCGTTTGCCTATAAACAACACGACCATCTTATTTGTGGCGATTGTGAAAAGGTATTTGAATTTTGCGACCCTAGAATTTATCAGATTCAGTCAACTGTAGAAAAATATTTAGATTTAAAAATAACACAACATGCCCTGAATTTTTATGGAAAGTGTAATAAACTCAAACAAACAGGGTCGTGCGAATATTTTAAAGTAAAAAAACAATGAATTTTAATTTTACAACTTCAGAAAAAGGAAATTACTGCATTATTAAACTTTCGGGCAACCTCATTGAGAAAAGGCAGGCTAATGAGTTGATGGACGAAATCAGTACTTGCATAATCAGAGATATGAAATCGTTTGTGCTCGATTTTACCGATTTGCGTTTTATGAACAGCAGTGGACTTACTGTATTATTAAATATACTAACTAAGTCGCGTAAAGCAGGTGGCGACACCATTATTTGTAATATAAACAGTCAGTTAAAATCTGTTTTTACTATTACAAGATTGACAGAGGTTTTTACCATAAAAGAAAATCAGGAAGCAGCCATTGCTGTCATCTGACAAATAAAAATATTATGAAAATAGACGTATTGCTTGGACTTCAATGGGGCGATGAAGGCAAAGGAAAACTGATAGATGTTTTAGCACCCGACTATGATGTGATTGCACGCTTTCAGGGCGGGCCTAATGCAGGACATACCTTAGAATTTGATGGTATAAAGCATGTACTTCACACCATTCCATCAGGTATTTTTCGTGAGAATAAACTAAACATCATTGGTAATGGTGTAGTTATAGATCCACTAATTTTCAAAAAAGAGTACGATTCGTTGTTGAAATTAGGAGTAGATATAAAGAAAAATCTTTGGGTATCACGCAAAGCACATCTCATATTACCAACGCATCGTTTACTTGATGCTGCATCAGAAGCAATGAAAGGTAAGACAAAGATAGGTTCAACACTGAAAGGAATCGGTCCTGCCTATATGGATAAAACCGGACGTAACGGTTTGCGTGTTGGCGATATAGAAAGGCATGATTTTAAAGATGTGCTTAATACATTACTAAACAAACATGCCGAACTGCTTGCATTCTACAAACACCCTACAGTCAGCAAAGAAGACCTCGAAATGTGGCTCGAGAGTATTTCAACTCTTCGTGAAATGAAATTGGTTGACAGCGAGTATGAAATAAACAATCTGATTAATTCCAGTCAACGAATATTAGCAGAAGGTGCGCAAGGTTCGTTACTCGATATTGATTTTGGTTCCTATCCATTTGTTACATCCAGCAATACTATAACTGCAGGTGCTTGCATCGGACTTGGTGTTCCTCCTTCGGCAATCGGCAAAGTTTTTGGTGTATTCAAAGCATATTGTACCCGTGTAGGCAGTGGCCCATTTCCATCTGAGCTAAATGATGCTACAGGCGAAGAACTTCGTAAGAAAGGGAATGAGTTTGGCAGCACCACCGGACGTCCAAGACGTTGTGGATGGCTCGATTTGCCTGCTTTGAAATATGCTGCAATGGTAAATGGCGTGACCAGCCTGATGATGATGAAATCTGATGTACTTAGCGGTTTTGAGAACCTGCAGGTCTGTAATTCATATAAAGTGAATGGGCAGTCTTCGGCACGAATGCCGTTTAATATTGTGAATGAAATTCCAGAACCTGAATACCTTTCTTTTAAAGGATGGCAGAGTGATATCAGTAAGACAAAAAATTTCGAGAGTTTACCATCTGAATTACACAACTACGTACAAGCAATTGAAAAATACACAGGTCTGCCATTAGATGTTGTATCGGTAGGCCCTGACAGAACGCAAACAATAATCAGAAAATAAAATGAAAATATTTTCAGCATTTCTGGTCGGTATTCTTTTTTGTTCAAACGTTTACGGGCAACAGCTTTCTATAGAGAATAAGCCTGCTTTAAACGAAGAGTCAAAGAGTGTTGATTCATGGGTTGTACATTTAGATCAGGATATGAGCTATTGTATTTCTACGTATAGTGAATTCATGCGAAAGAATTTTGATTATCGTGTTAGTCGTAGAAGTAAAAGTGTGCATGCTGTAGATAAAAAAATGTTTTCTGAAATTTCAAATCTGCGAATTGACCAACGTGCCATATTTACACAGGAGTCTAAAGGTACAGCTGTTGCATTTCAATTCAGCCCCGGTTATGATATACATTTTGGCAACACCATGTATAAAGAAGAATTTGACCGTGCAAGAGCCTTGGTTGTAAACTATGTGCATTTTCATTACAAAATGTTTTATAATGATCAGATAAAAAGTCTGAAATCGAAAATTAAAGGATTAGAAAAAAATATCAGTAACAATCAGTCAAAAGTTGAAAAGAATACCAAAACAATCAGCCTGAATGCAGAAGACATTTCAAATAAAGCTGTAGGAGCAGATAAGTTAGTCGAGAAAAATGAGAAGTTAGAAAAGGAAAATGTTGCTTTGGCAGCGGAGGTGGATAAATTCAGAACACAGATAACACAATTAGAAACAGAAATAGACAATGCAAACCAAAGCCTTAAAGTGGTTGAAGCATTTAATTAAAATATACAATGAGTGAAAAAAGTGAACATGTAAAGTGCCTGATTATAGGATCGGGTCCGGCAGGATATACAGCAGCAATTTATGCAGCAAGAGCAGATTTAAAGCCTGTAATGTATCAGGGATTGCAACCCGGTGGCCAGTTGACAACAACAACAGAAGTAGAAAATTTTCCTGGTTATCCAAAAGGAACCATGGGGCCTGAAATGATGGAAGAGTTTCGTCTGCAGGCTGAACGGTTTGGCACCGACATCAGATGGGGCTATGCATCATCGGTTGATTTTAAGGGACCTGTACATAAAGTAATCATTGACGAAGAAAAAGAAATTACAGCCGATACAGTAATCATTGCAACAGGGGCATCGGCCAAGTGGCTTGGGCTGGAGAGTGAACAACGACTTAATGGTTTTGGTGTTTCTGCATGTGCAGTTTGTGACGGATATTTTTTCCGCAATCAGCATGTAGCAATTGTTGGAGCAGGTGATACTGCTGCTGAAGAGGCAACTTACCTTGCGAAGTTATGTGCAAAAGTATATATGATTGTGCGCAGAGATGAAATGCGTGCATCAAAAGCGATGCAACACAGAGTAATGAACACTGCAAATATTGAAGTTTTATTTAATACAGAAACCAAAGAGGTTATTGGTGAAAAAACAGTGTCTGGTGTAAAAGTTGTAAATAATGTTACCGGTGCAGAACGTCTGCTTGATGTTACCGGCTTTTTTGTGGCAATTGGACATCAACCTAATACTGATATTTTCAAAGAATGGCTTGATATGGATCAAACCGGCTATATCATTACCAAAGCGGGGTCAACCAAAACAAATATTGAAGGTGTTTTTGCATGTGGCGATGCACAGGATAAAATTTACAGACAGGCTGTTACCGCTGCAGGAACAGGCTGTATGGCAGCGTTAGATGCCGAACGATATTTGGCTGATAAAGGCATTCATTAGAAAAAATCATTAGCATTGTTTTGTTAAAAATTTTATTTCAACAGCAAAAAACCTTGTTGTATGAATGGTAAATTTGTTTGAAATGAATATTACAGACACTTTTAAACATCAAGGATTAAGGCGACAGCTAATTGCAGAATTAAAGACTAAAGGAATAAATGAAGCAGCTGTTATTGCTGCCATGACAAAAATTCCACGTCATGCATTTATGGATAATGCATTTATTGAATCGGCCTATATAGACAAAGCCTTTCCAATTGGTTCAGGTCAAACAATTTCACAACCCTATACTGTTGCTTTTCAATCAATGTTGCTTGGCATTCAAAAAGGTGATAAAGTGTTGGAAATCGGAACAGGTTCGGGCTATCAGACATCTGTGCTTTGCGAATTAGGGGCTAAAGTATTTTCTATTGAGCGACATAAATTGCTTGCCGATAAAGCAAAACTTTTACTCGAAAAGCTAGGGTACATGCCTAAAATTCATTTTGGCGATGGCTTTAAAGGTTTGCCTGCATTTGCACCATTCGACAAGATAATTATTACCTGTGGTGCACCCGATATTCCGCAATCATTGTTTGAGCAGTTGAAGACGGGCGGTGTTATGGTTGTTCCCGTTGGTGAAGATGTTCAGGTGATGAAAACCGTTATAAAAAAGCCAGATCAAACCATGGAAGTAGTCGATTTTAACTCATTTCGCTTTGTACCCATGTTGAACGATAAAGTAAGAAGTTAAGATAGTCAGATATTCTGCCATAGCAATTCCTTTTTAATTATTTTTACATTTAATCTGATGCAGGCAACATTTGTCTGTTAAAGTGAGTCTTTATAAATGGAATGCATTCAAAACAGTTATGACAGACCGTGAACTAATTGAAGGCTGTATTCGCGGTGACAGAAATTGCCAGAGAGCTTTGTTCGAAAAGTTTGCCGGCAAAATGAAAGTCGTTTGTATGCGCTATGTCAATAACCACGATGATGCAGAAGATGTTTTACAGGAAGGGTTTATTAAAGTATTCAAATATATAGCTAAATTTAGTTTTGAAGGATCGTTTGAGGGTTGGATAAGAAAAATAATGGTCAATGCAGCACTTACAAAAATTACACGCTACAGTTACAAAGAAGAAGTAGCCATGGTTCATACCAACATGCCTGTTTACGACTATGGTGATGTAATTGCTGATATGTCTGCCAAAGAACTGAAAGCACACATCAATGCTTTGCCTGATGGTTACCGGTTGGTTTTTAACATGTATGTGATAGAAGGATTCTCACATAAGGAAATTGCAGAAAGTCTGCACATTTCAGAAGCAACATCGCGCAGTCAGTTATTAAAAGCACGGTTGGCTTTACAACAAAAACTAAAAAAAAATAAAATAACATACAGTCATGCAGGATGAACAATTTGATGATCTGATCAGACAAAAGTTGAATTCTGAAGAGGAGTCAGTCAGTACCGGGCTGTGGAGTAGGGTAGAAGCAGAATTGCCTGTTGCCAAGCAAGGGGTTTTTAATAGGAATTTACTTTGGTTGTTACTGTTTTTACTTATTCCTTCCGGAATAGGGTGGTATTATTTTACTTCAAATCAAACAGAAATTTCTTCTTTAAATGATAATCAACCTAACAAAGCAGAGGCAATTAGTAATAAATCATCTCTGGTAAATATTGCAGATAACAAATCAGAACAAGACAATTCAATTAAGTCAGCGAACAATGATGCTGCCAACAATTCAATAAGAAACCATTCAGCTAAAAGTAATTACAGTACCGTCTTAATCAATAATAACGCAGTTCCAAAAACTTTGGAACCATTGAGGGTAATTGCATCAACAACCAAAGAAAACCCTAAGGTTAATAATAGTGAATGGGATTTGCTTAAACCAATACAAATAACCTTACCGGAATCAGAAATCAGTCAGGCACTAATTACCCACAAGCCGGCTTCGGAAATAGAGAAGACAAAAAAAGGAATTCGCGTTTTTACAGATGTCTATTATGCTCCAGAATTTACCCAACATACACGGGATTTAGGAAGTGGTAATACTGCATATCTGAAATTAAGAAGAAACACAGAGAAAAACATATATTCTCATAGCCAAGGAATAAGAGCGGGCTTTTGGCTGAACACCAATTTCTTTTTTAAGACCGGTATTGATATTTTTGATATGAATGAGCGACTCAGCTATACATTTATTCCGGGCATGGGAAATCTTCCTGTAGGCATGCGAATTGATTCTATTAATGGTTACTATATCAATCCACTCACAAACGCTTTGGTTGCCGACACCATTGTGGGTTCTGTTAATGCTACAGGTGAAATCATCATTTCAAATCACTATCGTTTTGTTAATGTGCCAATAATGTTTGGATGGCGATATAACAGAGGACTATGGAGCATTCAAAGTAGTGCAGGGATATATATGAATATTTATTCAGGCTATAAAGGGAAAATTATTCAAGAAAATATGCAGTCGCTGATAGATATTTCTTCAGCTGCTACACCTTATAAACAAAACATCGGTTTAGGCATTTCAGGTGAAGTTATTGCTACCTATAGTATTTTTCAAAATATTGAAGTACTCATTGGTCCTAAATATAATTATCATTTAAGTGATATCAGTCGCAAAGGCGCACCTATTCGTGAAAAAATGAGTAGCATCGGTATGTTTTCAGGCATTAGATTAAATTTCTGATACATAAAAAAAGGCAGCCTAAGCAAAGGCTGCCTTTAAATAAAATATTAACTCACACTTATTTTTGTTTAACCAATTCTATCATACAATTCATAGCAACCTCGTCACTCACCACAGCACCTCCGGATGTCAAAGTTTTATTCCAGGCTATTCCATAATCTTTACGGTTAACCTTTCCTGTCAACTTAAATCCTGCCTTGGTATTCCCCCATGGATCTTCAACAGTGCCTATATGTGTAGCTTCTAAAGTAACACTTCTTGTTACACCTCGCATAGTAAGATTTCCTACAACCTTAAATTTTTTATCACCGGCAGGTTTAAATGATACACTGGTAAAAGAAATTTCAGGATGGTTTGCCATGTCAAAAAAATCTGAGCCACGAAGATGCTCATCACGTTTATCGTCATTGGTATTTATTGACAATACAGGTGCTTTAAACTCAACCTTGCTGTCTTCAAAATTATCTTTTGTTGAAGTCATAGAAGCAGTGAAGTCTTTAAAATGACCGTCAACTTCTGCAATAAGCATGTGTGTAACGGTGAATCCAATTTTAGAATGACTCTTGTCTGCAGTCCATTTTGTTTGTGCATGAAGGCTGAAAGTGATAGCTACTGCAAATGCACTTAGAAATAATTTTTTCATTTATTTTATATTTTTTGATTTATGGTGCAATGATAGAACTACGGGTTGCACTAAAAATTAACCTAGGTTAACTTTATATAAATTAATTAAAAATTCAGTTGTAACTTTGCATTTAACAATGAATAAAAACAGTTAGAAAAGTTTTGTCATCAAATAATTGCAATGAATTTCAATAGCCTTATATCATGTTGAAGTTTTTTCTTAAAGCTTGGTTAGGTATAACAGCTATAGGGATTTCCATACTGATGTATGACAGTTGTGAACAACAAAAAATTATAGAGTATGAAAAGTCTTTACCCAAACAACCAGAGTGGGATAGTGCCACATCACCAACCTATCAGGAGTTAATGATACAAAGAAGAAGATTTGAAGAAAGACATAAAAATGATAAAATGAGAAAAAAGAAAGATAAGCCTGTTCAAGATAGTTTAACAAAGGAGCAATTGCAACAAAGAGAATGGATAGAAGACATGGTGGAGTCAGAAATAGAAAACAAGATGGATTAACCACACTTTTTTTTATTTATTTTTATTCTTTACCATAATCAATTTCATCAACGAAAAAAATCTCATAGACAGAACATTAAACAGAAGCAAGCAAAGCAATATTGCAAAGTTGTGATTTGTCCGCCCAGTTTTACTGTTCGGACAAGCTCACCCAGTTATACTACCATTCGGACAGATCCGCCTGGTTATACTGTTCGGGTAAACTTTCAAACGATGTGGTGGAGTTTACCGCCCTATTTCGAATGGTGGAGTTTACCTCCCTATTTTATCTCCGTATGGAGGGCGAGCAAGCCTCGCCCTAAAGTGATTTGTCCGCCCGGATGACACCGGTCGGACGGGCCCGCCCAGTTATACTACTATTCGGACAGATCCGCCCAGTTATACTGTTCGGTTAAACTTTCAAACCATGAGGTGGAGTTTACCTCCCTATTTCGAATGGTGGAGTTTACCTCCCCAATTTATCTCCGTAAGGAGGGCGAGCAAGTCTCGCCCTAAAGTGATTTGCCCGCCCGGATGACACCGGTCGGACGGGCCCGCCCAGTTATACTGTACGGGTAAACTTTCAAACCATGTGGTGGAGTTTACCTCCCCATTTTAGCTCCGTAAGGAGGGCGAGCAAGTCTCGCCCTAAAGTGATTTGCCCGCCCGGATGACACCGGTCGGACGGGCTTTCAAATTTTATCTTTGACAACGTTCTTACAAGATTATAACGAATTTTTAGAACAAGAAGCCGTTGTGATTTGCTTTCAAATTTTATCTTTGACAACGTTCTTACAAGTTTTGAGAGAATTAAACTGCTCCTGATTGGGTTGTGATTTGCTTTCAAATTTTATCTTTGACAACGTTCTTACAAGAAAAAGTCAATCAGTAATATCTTAAACTTAGTTGTGATTTGCTTTCAAATTTTATCTTTGACAACGTTCTTACAAGCCCAATGCTTTTTTCCCATACAGACGAATTGTTGTGATTTGCTTTCAAATTTTATCTTTGACAACGTTCTTACAAGGACCACAACGTTAAATTGGTGACAGAGAAAGTTGTGATTTGCTTTCAAATTTTATCTTTGACAACGTTCTTACAAGTGCTTTTGTTGTGTGCAATACCCACCGCAGTTGTGATTTGCTTTCAAATTTTATCTTTGACAACGTTCTTACAAGCTTTCTGAAATGAGTTAATGAATAGTTATTGTTGTGATTTGCTTTCAAGTTTTATCTTTGACAACGTTCTTACAAGGGTTAAGCGACAAGAGAGAGCGCAAGAGCGTTGTGATTTGCTTTCAAATTTTATCTTTGACAACGTTCTTACAAGAGTACAAGGGCTATTGGTTATCGTCCACCGTTGTGATTTGCTTTCAAATTTTATCTTTGACAACGTTCTTACAAGCAGCACTAACCGACCATCAAGCAAGACTGCGTTGTGATTTGCTTTCAAATTTTATCTTTGACAACGTTCTTACAAGAAACAGCAAAGGTTCTTACAGAAGAATTGGGTTGTGATTTGCTTTCAAATTTTATCTTTGACAACGTTCTTACAAGCCACTGAACTGCGGGTTAACGGTTCCACCGTTGTGATTTGCTTTCAAATTTTATCTTTGACAACGTTCTTACAAGTGTCTTGTGGTTTTATATCGCCAATTTTGAGTTGTGATTTGCTTTCAAATTTTATCTTTGACAACGTTCTTACAAGAACTCGTGGTGTAGTGTAGCGTACTAACTGTTGTGATTTGCTTTCAAATTTTATCTTTGACAACGTTCTTACAAGAAAGTAATTGCCTTTAGTCAAAGTACTGTAGTTGTGATTTGCTTTCAAATTTTATCTTTGACAACGTTCTTACAAGTAATTAATCAACAGATTCTACGTTCTACCTGTTGTGATTTGCTTTCAAATTTTATCTTTGACAACGTTCTTACAAGTTCGCGGATAGTATGGCTTCTTGAGTTTAAGTTGTGATTTGCTTTCAAATTTTATCTTTGACAACGTTCTTACAAGACCATTGCCAGCAGACACCATGTCGCAGCAGTTGTGATTTGCTTTCAAATTTTATCTTTGACAACGTTCTTACAAGTTAGTGAATTGGCACTGCCACGGCCATGGCAGTTGTGATTTGCTTTCAAATTTTATCTTTGACAACGTTCTTACAAGCAGATCAGTTTAATCCGGTTTCCGGAGAACGTTGTGATTTGCTTTCAAATTTTATCTTTGACAACGTTCTTACAAGATTGCAGAACCTGCAGGGACTGGCGTTGCAGTTGTGATTTGCTTTCAAATTTTATCTTTGACAACGTTCTTACAAGTATTGTTTACTGTTTTCTAAATTCTGTATTTGTTGTGATTTGCTTTCAAATTTTATCTTTGACAACGTTCTTACAAGGTTTAAGATTAGCAACATGAGAGCAGCGCGTTGTGATTTGCTTTCAAATTTTATCTTTGACAACGTTCTTACAAGATGCAGAATCTAAGCTCTTACAAGTTCTTGCAGTTGTTGTGATTTGCTTTCAAATTTTATCTTTGACAACGTTCTTACAAGAAGTGAAGTTGTTGAAAATTGCATAGCATGTTGTGATTTGCTTTCAAATTTTATCTTTGACAACGTTCTTACAAGCTTTCCTGTTAAAGATGTTATGTCTCAACAATTTATGTTTTGTTTAAGGTTTTAAAAATCAGGTTAAGAACTAAAAATCCCGCTGCATCAGTGGGATTTTTCATTTCTGTTGCAGCTTTTTTTAAAAGCCATTTTTTAAAACAACTCCAATTGTTGACTGGTTTGCTGCTTTTGTTGTTCTTTTTTTCCATAATAAACTTCCATTTGTCCAAACTGTTTGTCTGTAATTTGCAATATGCCAATTTTTCCTTCAGAGGGTAACGATTTTTTTACCCTATTGCGGTGTACTTGTGCATTTTCGCTGCTGTTGCTATGACGGATGTACATGCTGAACTGAAACATCTGAAAACCATCCTGCAATAAATCTTTCCGGAACTTGGCTGCCAACTTACGATGCTTCTTGGTTTCTGTTGGCAAGTCAAACATTACAAGTGTCCACATAACACGATAGGCATTTAGGCGTTCGAAACTCATGATAACTCCGGGTAAAGCAATTTTCTTTGTTCTCCGGCAAAACATTTTACCAATGATGTTGCCGTGCGTTGTGTGGCTACCATCAGCGGGCTGCTTTCGCCATCGAGTGTAACATCTATTACCGGAATACCCAACAGGTGTGTTTTAATTTCTTTGTTCAACTCATCTGATATTCCCTGTTTTAAAATAATTTCAATAATCAGTTTGTCCACATAAGGTCGGTAGGGCTCCATCAGGTCATCGGCAAGGCAATAGGCATTGTAGCGGTTGTGGTGATGAATGCCTTTGGTGGGCAACAGTCCTGCAGCTACTATGCTTCTGGCCATGATGGCGCGCAGTATGGCATAGCCATAATTCAAATAATTGTTCGGAGGCAATCCATCGCGTTGCCGTCTGAAAAGGTTACCCGGTGCATGAGCCATGTCTGCAGGTAGTTTGGTAAAAACATTAGTCCAATAAAAAGCTGCGGCTGTGCCTTCGGCATTTTCGCTGTCGCCACTTTTCACATTGTTGTAAACAGGGTAGAGGCGTGCTGCATCAATTTGTTGATGTTGCAGCACTGCCGCCTGGTTTTTTATTTTTTGTACAATGGTTTGTTGCCACAGTTGTTTGCGCAAAGGCTCGCTGGCCTCTAATTGATGCTGGTAGCGCTCATGCTGAAGCGTGTTACCTTGTAAGGGCAGCAGCAATCCGGCAGGATGCCTTGTGTTGTTGCAGGTAATAACAGCCACATTGTTTTCCATCAGGGCATCCAACAGTCCATGTGTTATGGTTATCTGTTTATGGTCGAGCACTACTACACCAATATCTTCAACCGGTATGGTAGCCTGTGCCTGCTGCTTAAATAAGTTGTCGAGTTGCTTGTTTTTTTCTACTTCGGGCAGGCGCACCGTCAGCTGGCTGTTGGTCAGGCTCAGGTAAGCAGGGTTGCCAAAGTATAGCGTGCGTTTGATCATTTAATTTCTATTGAGAATTACTTCTTATTTTTTAAACTATTAATTCTCTGTAGTTGCTCCAAGTCTAATTTATCTTTTGTGCGACCGGTGTTAAATTTCATAGTAATTAAATGATAATAATTTACCACTGGAACCTTTATATCTTTAACCTGAAAGAAAACTTTTTCTTTCCAGGCATCTTCAAAATCAACTAAGTTTACCTGGGTTAAAAAATCAATTTGTATAGGCGGTTCACCAAGAGAAAATACCTGAGCCTGATTAAAATCGTAATGTTTGACCGTTTCAACAGCATTTTCATTTTTACATAATTCGCCAAAAACCGTTAGGAACCGCTCTTTATTTTGGTCATTGGGGTTTATCCAGAAATCAATATCACCGGTATAACGACCATAGCCATGATAATTTACAGCATAACCTCCAATCAGAAGAAATTCAACTTCGTTATGAATTAATTTTTCAATAACAGAAACGAAAACCGGCTCAAGAATTTTCATCAGTAGGGTTTATTTTAAACTTGCTCAGTATGCTTATTTTTTCATCTTCCGAAAGATTATTATTTTGTGTTGTTTCACGTAATTGTTGTAAATATGCCATTCGCTCTTCGGGATTCATATTGGAAGTATGCAATAACATACGCTCTTCTGATTGTTGAAGGGTACTTATTTTAACAGTTTTAAAATATGATGATCCCTCTTTCGCTTCATCAGGTTGATGAGAAGGGTTTGGGTAGAATTTAATATTAGAGAAGGGTATTATATTGCCTAATCTACCAACATTGAGTTTGATACAAATGTCTTTGATCTGTTTGCCTTCAAAGCTTGCTGTCTTGGTATCGAACGACCCTGTTGTTTTCTTTTTTTTCTCATCATAGTTCATATCTACTTCTTTTGCAACAATAGCCTTTGCAATTCTGTTAGGTCTGAAATAACAAGTAGATCCAGAAAAATCATTGACAAAGAATATTCTTTCCTTTTGTTCTTTTGTTAAATTATTAAAATCAATTGCATTAATATTTTCTCTTTCATCTTCGGTAGGAACATACACTAAATCATCAGGAGAAAGATGGAACTGAAGCCTCAATTCATGAATTTCTTTCTTTTTTTCTATTGTCTTGTTTTCAGGAACAGAGCTTATTCTTTGCTTTAGTCTTTCAATTACTTTATCCAATGGAATAGTTTCAAAATTTCTATTTCCTTCTTTATCTAAATAAATGCCAAAAAACAAATTAGGAGCACCTTGTACATATTTGTTCTTTTTATTTCCCTTTATTCCTAACTGAAAGCGTCCTGTCCCTTTTTCATAAATTCTTACTTTGAAAATTGGTTGATGAAATTTACCATTATTAAATTGGGAAATATTTTTGTTCATTTCTTCAATGCCTTCAGGAGAGAAAGCAAATTCGGTATTATAGGAAACTTCACCTTTACTATTAACAATTTTGAATTTATCTTGCGTCAAATAATTTGTGAGTATTTTCTGAATACCTGTATCCGTGATTTTCTCAATTTTACTTAGATTAAAATTTTTATCTAAAGCCTTACGAGTAGCTGTTGTTATTTCACCTTTTTCTTTGTCCACCTGTACCCAGGATAATTTAACCAATCCTGAAACTGTTTCTTCGTGCAAAGGTTGACGAACAGCCCAATTTCTATCTTTGGATTTTTCTTTACTTTCCTTATAAGTTAATCCAGTAAATTTTGTTTTATTAATAACACGCAAGTTCTGCTTAAAGCTTACCACTATTTTTTCTAATTCACTTTTTGCATCAACAGTAAAACTATCCCAAGGTTTTAAATAGTCTTTAGGAACAGTTTTCGTTATTTTTTCATCAGTTTTTTCCCATACATTATTATCGTTTCTTCTCCATTTTTTCACTTTCACAGTTTCCATTTTTCTTAGTTTCTTGGCAAGCCCCATTTGCAAATGGTGTTTTTGAGATTTTGCATTTTCATTATTCAAATACTGTATGTGGTCTCTCGTTGCACAGGCTATTACCAGAGCATCTAATGCGTGATGGCGATGGTCTATTCGTTTCTTCTGAAATCCTTTGGAAAGTTCTAAAGGGATAGCAGGTATTGTATGTCCTTCTTTATTTTTTGTTGTAAAGTTTGTTGTGTTGGTAAGATGATTCATTCGTTCAAAACGTGGCAGAATTAACGTATTCCAAACGTCATTCAGTCCCCATTCTTGCCTTAATGTGGAAGTGATTTTTCCATTTCCGGGAAGAATATTTTTAGAGTTTACCCCGTCATCATCTTTGTCTGTACGCACGATGTTTGATAATACATTTGAAATGAATTTGCTGATGTAGCGGGTGTCATTGAGTTGTCGTTCAATCATCTTATCAGGAATTTCTTCCAACAACAATTTATTGCGTTTTGAACGGTTTTTATCGTAGTGTTCTTTTACAAATGTTTTGTATCTATCTTCTGAAAGAATCTCAACGGTATTTTTAGTTCCATCTCCTAAAGTAACTTTCTCTCCGTGATGATTTTTTATAAACTCCAACCCCAATTGCTTGTCTTTTAGGCTGTTTACGGCTGCTTCGCATATTACTTTATTACTTAGGCTATCATCAAAATAGCGGGACTTCGGAATGATGTGTTCTATCTGATAATCCGGTGTAAATAACTTGCTTAAAGGAATTATTTGCCCAGTGTAAGGTGATTTGTATTTCTGTTCCAGCCAAAGTTTATATTTATCAACTTCTGTTTTTGTGGGCTGTTTTTTGGCATCACTTTCTTTGAATTTTTTGATAATTTCAGATACCTCATTCGGAATTTCAATGCCCGAATTTAATACCCCATCTTCATATATTTTTAGAATTTCCTGTTGTGTAGGAGAGAAGGCTTTTACAGGATTATTCCCTTTTTTGTAGAAAGCAGGAGTATCTCCTTTTTCGTCCTTATAATCTTCTTGATTTTTAAAATATTCATCATTAGCAAACTCCATTAATAAGGTTTTAATGCGGAGATTGGTGTTTTCGTTTTCTGTTATTTGGTTGGTCATCTGCTTGCGGTCTTCGGCTGTGTTTTTCATTTCCCGCCCCAACTCAATATGAATTTCATCAAAAAAATCCTCTGCTCCTTTTCCATAGTGTTGCCAAATGTCTTTTACGACACACAAAGTTTCTGTCATTACTTGCTCAACTATTGGATTACGAAGCGAATGTTGTTTAAATTCATCCAAATATTTTTCCAAATCAGCAATGGATTTCCATTTTCCACTAATTTCTGCTTCTGAATGACGGTCGTAAACAATATATTGTGCTAACCACAATTGCAGTCCTTGAAAATCTTCGTTTTTATCTAATTTCTCTTTGTGTGCTTGCTCCCTAACCCTGTTTTTGATACTTTCATCAACTTCTGCATTTTGCAAATTTTGAATGCGTTGTTTGGTATTTCCGTCTATTGCATCAAAATTCCAATATTTCCCTATCCGCATCAAAGGCAATAATTTCTTTATTGCTTTCTCGGAAAATGAACCGTAGCTTTTTTCTTTCCATACCAAATTTTTAAAGTTATATACAAAACAACCTTTGTCAGGATTCTCTAAGTCTCGACTCTCTTTGGGTATATAATATAGTTCTTTCTTTTTCGCAAAAGATTCTAAAGCTTTTTCAAATTCGTTTTTATCGTTTACGGAATATATGATGTGCCAAAGTTCTTGCTCAATTTTTTTTGTCAGAAAATTATCAGGGAGATTGGTAACTTTTTCAAGACGAGTACGGATTTGCGAACCAGTTTCATTCATTGGGTACAGTTTAGATTCGTCCTTTTCCGAATTATACACATAATTCCAACGATGTTTATTTATTTCTTTTGCGGTTTCCTCTTTTAATGCTTTCGGTTTTGTATCAGGAAATTTTTCCTTGACTTTTGGAACGATGAGATAATGCAAAATATCTTTATGATTGACTTCTTTTTTCGTCATCAGAAAGCTAAACAGATTTTCCTTATCACTTGTATTTTTTATAAAGTCATCCGTTACATCTTTATCATCATCCTTCTGATAAATTTTTAAATTGAAGAGCCATTGCCAAATTCTAAATTCCTGATAATATGGATTAGATTTCGGAATGGCTTTTAAGTATTCTTTCACCTCAATATCCTTCCCATTTTCATCTTGTTCAAAAACATTTTTAATCGTATTTCCTTGTTCGTCTTTTTTATTGATTTTGTGCAGTTGGTATTCCAAAGCACAATTTCCGATAGAAGATTTCTGACTTTTAAGTGGTCGTTGATAGAAAATAATATCATCTAAAAACAGATGAATAAAGTCTCGTTTACCCAATGAAAGTTGATGTGCTTCATTGTTCCGGTACAATTCTCTTACACAATCGTTGTACAATTCATTTGTAAATAATTCGGGTTGCAGTTCAATTTGCTTTTGCAAGATTTGTCTTAATTCTACTTTATAAAATTTCCGCTCGATGGTACGAACCAATTTTCCTATTATTTTTTGTTTTGGATTTTTTAATAGCGTATCGTAGATATATGTGCCAACGGTACCTGCAAGATCATTGTTTGTTTTGTGTTCTTTAATGTATTTATCTAGATCGTTTTCAGTCTTCTTTTTTATCAGAGTCCAGTCATCTTCTTTTGGTGCTCTAAAACTTCTACTTTCTTTTCCATCAGTATCAATTTTTACAGTTCTATCATCATTCAAATCTGTGGTAACAATAAATTCTCGTATTTTATCTTTCCAATCAGATAAATCAACATTACTTTCTCTACGATAAATCCAGCCATTTTCTAAAACCAATGAATACCAAATCTTATCCTGTTTTTCTTCTATTACATCTACTATTTTGATAGATTGTTCCCCTTCTATTTCTTTTGCTTTTTTCTTACTTGATTTCGGTTTCCTACTTTTGAGTACACTTGCATCTATCTTTAAAAAGAAACTTTGTTTTTCCTTTCCAGTATTATCTGCATATTTTGTTACAATAAAATCTTGATACGAATCTTTCCAATTTAACAAAGAAGTTTCACTTGTGCGGTAATAGGTTTCTCCATTTTCTAAAATTAAATTGTATTTAATTTCGGGTTTTACATCTACTACTTTCAATGAATGAAATTCAACCAATTTATTAGGATTTTCCTCCTGATCTTCCCCTCTTAATTGATAATATCCTCTTTTTTGATTGAAATTTAAAATAAGCCACGCCAACTGTTCTTTGCTTATTGCTTTCTCAAGAGCTTTTTTTCTTAAATAATATATCGTCCAGTCGTAGGGTATTTTGGTTTCTTCTCCATTTTTCTTTATGTAAAATAACTGAGGTTGAGATTTTTTAAAATCTTCAATCATTTCAATGAATAAATCTTGAAACAAGAACTCAAACTTATCTTTTCCGTTATCTTTTTTTCCGTTCTTCTTCCAAGCTAATTTAGGTTCGGTTTCTTCCAGAAACTGTCCGAATCGTTTTTCAAAATCTATTTCTTTGGTATAATGTTCGGGCAAAAATCCTAATACATTCAATACACGGTGTAGCCTTTCTCTTCTTAAAAGGTTTCTTTCTCTTAATCGTCTAATACCTCTAAAGTTTGTTCTGTCAGCTGTTTTAGAAATTTTTACTCCTTCTGCAAATTTCCCAATCTCTCCTTCGTCCATAGGAATTATCCGACTTCCCATTCCGAGAATTTTCTTTTGTTCATTGTCAATCAATGCCCATCCAATAGAATTTGTTCCTAAATCTAATCCAAGTATTTTTTTCATAACATTATTAGTAATTAATATGAGCGAATAAAGTTATAAAAGAATAGATGAATTTTCCAGTAAAAATTTGCAAAATGAAATTTTATTTACATTTTTGCATATTGAAAGCAAATCACAATAAGGATTATTCCATTGTGAAAACATCTACTACGGGGCATTCGCAAGCGTGCCTCGTTTTTATTTATTTTGGCAGCATATTTTTAACGTGCGCTTTTTACTCATAGTTTTTTTTAGTTCTGTTGCTCATCAACTCATGTCACAAGACACATCGTTTGTTGTTTATGGCCACCGCGGCTGTCGTGGCTTGATGCCTGAAAATACCATCCCTGCTTTTTTAAAAGCTATTGAGTTGGGTGTTTTGCATCTGGAGTTGGACGTGGTAATCTCTGCCGACTCGCAAGTGGTAGTCTCGCACGAGCCTTGGATAAACAACGAAACCTGTCTGATGCCTGATAGCACTCCGTTGGTAAATTACAGTCGTGGCAGATACAATATGTATCAGATGACTTATGAGCAGATAAAAAGTTATGACTGTGGCAGCAAGTTTAATCCAAAGTATCCGGGACAGCATAAAATGAAAACCTACAAGCCATTGCTTGATGAAGTGATTGCTACTGCCGATTCATTTTCTTGTAGCAAAACTGGAGTGATGCCTTTTTATTTTATTGAGATTAAAAGTCGAAGCGATTGGTACGGCAAATTTCAGCCCGACCCAAAGACCATGGTTGATTTAGTCGTGAAAGTGATTTTGCAATACAGCGAAAGAGAAAGGTTTATCGTTCAGTCGTTCGACAAGGAAGTATTGCGGATTTTACACTCTCACTATCCTGATATTACCATTGCAGCTTTAAATGAAACACAACGTGATGCTGAAACTTTTTTTAATGAGTTGGGTTTTGTTACACCTATTTATTCACCCTGGTATGTTTTTGCAACAGCCAATACCATTAATTTTTGTAAGCAGCATAACATTAAACTATTTGCATGGACTGTTAACAATGATAAAGTGTTTCTGAAACTGAAATATGGTGGTGTGCAAGGCATCATTACCGACTATCCCGATCGCTACAGATAATTTGTCCAGAGACGGTTACACTCATTCACCACTGCGTTGCCTGATTGGTTTTTAAGAGATAAATTCCATGAAGAAAATAGGCCTGATTGCAGCAGGAATATTCTTTTCAGCATTGAAAGCGCAAGAATTGTTAAAAAGTTAATTACTACTTCATGGTTAGTGTAGCTATTTTTGAAGCCTAATTTAATAATCAAAATTACGATGCTTAAATCAATTTCATTAGTTGCCTTAATGGCTTTATTTGTTTCCGATGCGTTTGCACTAAATCCTTCAAAGGAGTATAAGGTACTTCCAGACAAGTACGGCATGACTTATAAGGAAGAAAAAATAAAAACACCTGATGGTGCTATTCTCAATGCATGGATGTTTGAACTTCCCAAGAAATCTACCAACTGGATTATTATGAGTGGTAGTGGTGATGGCAATATGGCTGATAATATTGAAATTGCCAATTCATTTTTGAGTGCAGGATATAATGTTGCGATGTATGACTATCGCGGCTATGGCAGCAGCAGCGATTTTAAAATAGATCCTGATTTATTTATTTATCCTCAGTTTATTGTTGACCTTAATGCTGTATGTGATTACTTGCGTAAATCCAGAGCCATCACCAAATTTAATTTGTATGGCAAATCAATAGGAGCAGGGCTCTCTATTGGAGTGGGTGCCAACAGAACAGAAACACAAAAAGTTATTGCCGATGGCCCGTGGGTAGGTTTGGAAGTGATGAAGAAAAAAATTAAAGACAAGACAGGAAAAGAAGCGGTGATGCCTTTTGGTTTTGACAAGAATCACGAGCCAATGTATGCTATGGAAAAGCCAAAAGGAATTAAAAGTCTGATGGTGATTGTTTCACCACAGGACAATTTGGTTAATCCTTCTGATATAAAACAAATAAAAGGTATCAGCGAAACGTATGTAGTAAAAAACTCACCATCAAATGCAGAGAATTTCACTACAGACAAAAATGTTTATTTTGAAAAAATAGCAAAGTTTTTGTCGAATTGATTTTTTAATTGAAAAATTTAGACCGGCATCTTTTAAGATTTGCCGGTTTTTTATTGCCTGCCATTTCCTGCAAGCGACTCCATAACTGAAGTGACAATGCTTAGTATTAAAGAAAAAAGCAGAGCAATACCAAATCCATTTACTTCAAAACCATCAACAAGTCTGTCTGTAATTACAATGATGATGGCATTGATGACAAGTAGAAACAAACCCAAGGTGATGATTGTAATTGGTAGCGTGAACAATATTAAAACTGGCTTGATCAATGCATTTAAAAAAGCCATTATACAGGCCACCATCAGTGCAATGCCAAAGCTTTGAACATGAACGCCCGGCAGGATGTAAGAAACCATCATGACTGCCAGTGTTGAGATAATCAGCTTTATAAGAAAATTCATATAATGTGTTTTTAAATTTAAATTTTACTTCCAGACTTTAACTTTGAAACAAGCCATGATTTTTCAATAGGCACAAGCCAGTTGCTAGTAAGTTCGCCTTTGGTTTCAATGATATTATTAAAGACCAAAGTTGCCTTATCATGCCGATTACTCTCTGCCTTTTCCACTATTTGATTGACGCTGTAAGTTGTAATTGAATTATTTTCCATTGCGGCAATGCGCAGCCGGTTAAAGAAATCGCAGCCAATAAGCTGGCCGCATGCACGGATAATATGATAGACCTTGTCTATGGAGCAGCCACTGGCAGCAGTCATGTTTTCATCAACAGCAATAACAATAAAATAATTGTGCATAAAAGTGAATGATGCTTTTAATGTTTGTTGATGTGCAGTCCAGTCATTGATAAAATACATTAGCAATGGTGTGATGGATTCAATATTTTTTTCAGTCAGTTCTTTATCTGACTGAAAAATCCAGGTACGTGAATCATCAGGTAGTTGTTCGAAGGGAACGTACATAATTTAAGTTATTCTTGTTACATTTAATATACCACTCAAAGAAGAAAGTTTTTTCATCAGTTTGGTCAGGTGTTCGGTATCGTGCACAAACAGCATGATGGTTCCTTCAAACAAACCTTCATTACTTTCGATAGAGATAGAACGCATATTTACTTTTAGTTCGCTTGAAATAACCTTGGTGATGTTATTGACAACGCCAACATCATCCATACCTGTGATTCTGATGCCTGCCAGAAATGAAATTTGTTCCTGACCTGTCCATTTGGCTTTTACAATCCTATAAGCATAGTTACTCATAAGCTGCATGGCATTGGGGCAATTCACACGATGTATTTTTATTCCGTCATTGATGGTGATAAAACCAAAAACATCATCACCGGGAATAGGATTGCAGCAGGGCGACAGTTTATAATCAATTTTATTCAGGTTTTCTCCAATCACCAACATGTCGGAAGTGCCTCTGGCCTGCGTCACCAAATCTTCCAAGGTGGGCTCTGTGCGTGTATTGCGAACGCGCTGATCTTTATAATTTACAGCCTCACGCAATTGTTTCAGGTCAACAGCATCCATTGCAATGCGGTAGTACAACTCCAACACATTAGGTAGTTTGTAGTACAACAAAATGTCGTTCATATTAACTTCTGCTGCCGGAATTTTTAGATGTTTTATTTTGCGGTCGAAAATTTCTTTGCCTTGCTCACCAAGAATTCTTTTTTCATCTTTTAATGCAGACTTAATCCGGCCTTTTGCCTTTGCCGTAATCACAAAGCTCAGCCAGTCTTCTTTAGGGCGTTGTTTGTCTGAGGTTAAAATTTCAACCTGATCGCCACTGTTGAGTTTGTGTGATATGGGCACTAAGCGGTGATTTATTTTTGCTCCAATACACCTGCTGCCAATATCCGTGTGAATTTCGTAGGCAAAGTCAAGAGCTGTACTGTTAACAGGTAAAGTTTTTAAATCGCCTTTAGGTGTAAACACAAAAATTTCGTCAGCAAAAAGATTGAGTTTAAAATCATCCACAAAATCAAGTGCATTGCTATCCGGATTTTCGAGCATTTCTCTGATGCGTGTCAGCCATTCATCCAATGCAGACTCCTGTGATGATTCTTTGTATTTCCAATGTGCTGCAAAACCTTTTTCAGCAGTTTCGTTCA
This sequence comes from Bacteroidia bacterium, assembly GCA_037045145.1. Classification (NCBI taxonomy): domain Bacteria; kingdom Pseudomonadati; phylum Bacteroidota; class Bacteroidia; species Bacteroidia bacterium. The sequence goes on along the minus strand of JBAOIA010000012.1, from coordinate 176,209 downwards.
TGCGCTGCGAGCGAATCTGCACTTCAACCCATTTTCCTTGCTCACTCATAACAGTAGTGTGCAGCGCTTCATAGCCATTTGATTTTGGTGTAGATATCCAATCGCGCAGCCTGTCAGGATTGGGGCGGTAGCTATCGGTAACAATGGAGTAAACTTTCCAGCAATCGGCTTTCTCCTGATTTTGAGGTGTATCAATAATTATTCTGATAGCAAAAAGGTCGTAAATTTCTTCAAAGGTAACTCCCTGTTTTTTCATTTTCTCCCAGATGGAGTGAATGGATTTTGGACGCCCTTTAATTTCGAATTTAAATCCCTGATGATTTAGTTCATCTTTAATTGGATGAATAAATTCTGCAATAAATTTATCACGTTCTCTTTTTGATTCGCGAAGTTTATCAGCAATACTTTTATAAACTTCAGGTTCTGTATATTTTAAAGCAAGGTCATCAAGCTCTGTTTTAACATTGTATAATCCCAGGCGATGAGCCAATGGTGCATAGAGGTAGGCTGTTTCAGAAGCTATTTTCAACTGCTTGTCGCGTGCCATACTGCCGAGGGTGCGCATGTTATGGAGTCTGTCTGCAAGTTTGATGAGTATCACCCGCACATCTACACTTAATGTCAGCAACATCTTTCTGAAATTTTCTGCCTGCAATGAACTTGTATGATCAAAGACTCCTGCAATTTTTGTCAGACCATCAATAATCTGTTCTGCAACAGGACCAAACAAGTCCCTGATGTCTTCTAATGTAAGATAGGTGTCTTCAACAGTGTCGTGCAGCAATGCACAAACCACAGGGATGGCAGAGCGAAGACCGATTTCTTCAGCAACAATTTGTGCAACGGCAATAGGGTGATAGATGTAAGGCTCTCCTGATTTTCTGCGCATATCTTTGTGCGCTTCAAGTGCAGTGTCAAATGCTAGCCTTATAAGTTTTTTATCTTTTTTATCAAGATTGGATTTGCAGGCACGTAATAGATGCCGATAGCGCTTACTGATTTCTTTTTTCTCTGCTTCAAGGTCAATAGCATCTTTTCTGCCTTTTCCTGAATCGGTAACAGCAGGAAGATTATTTTTATCTGAATTATTTTCGGAACCCATCAGCATAAAAGTACAGATTTTTATATTACCTGCAAATTTTAATCAGCAGAACAAATCAAACAAGCCAAACACATATTTAGTTTTCTCTTTCGCGTAAGCGTAATGCCGTTACAACTTGTTTGGTATCTCTTGAAAAATCACCTTTAAGCATCCAGTCATAATAGCTCGGGTCGGTTTTAAAAACGTCAGTTACCAGGCGGCCTTTATATTTCCCAAAATTAAATACTTCGCGCTTTTTGTCATCATACACTATTCTTCCCGCCAAATCAACGTTTTTGATGTTATTACAAAATGAGTGCAGAAATGATGCATCAGGTTGTAGCTGATCGCTATATCGTTCCAGTTGCGCTTCCAGAACTTCATAGGTTGCTCTAACATCTGCTTCTGCAGAATGTGCGTCAATTAACTCTTTATTGCAATAGAATTTATATGCAGCAATCAATGTGCGTTGTTCCATTTTATGAAAGATGTGCTGCACATCAATTAATTTTCGGTCACGTATGTCAAATTCAATACCTGCTCTTAAAAATTCATCAACCAGCAAAGGCACATCAAACCGGTTTGAATTATATCCGGCAAGGTCAACATTTTGCAGATAATGATTTACATCGTTTGCCACTTCTTTAAAAGTAGGGCAGTCTGCAACATCTTTATCATATATACCATGAATTTTTGATACGGCTTCAGGAATGTGCATTTCAGGATTTATACGCCAGGTTTTATTGGTCTTTGTACCATCGGGAAGAATTTTTAAGATTCCCAATTCGACAATTCTGTCCATACCAATTACTACTCCTGTAGTTTCAAGATCAAAAAAAGCAAGCGGTCTATATAGCTTCAGATTCATTTTATTTTCCTTCTTTAACCGGAGGGGTAAGTTTAAAAGTTTTTACCAATTGCATTTTAGGTTCATTGCCTGTGATGATAAAATCTTCATCGGCACGACCAGACTTTACACCTTTTACTTTAACCTTATAATTTCCAGGACTGAGATAAACATAGAGTTTACCGTTTGAGCCGTTTATTGTTTTCACTCCTGATGATTCACCGGTATCGTTTCTGATAATCAAACAATTTGCGTCACGTGCAAAAGCACCATCAGCCTTTAGAAATGTAAAATCACAAACAACTTTTTCTTGTTTAATGATTGGGTTGGCACACACAAATTTTACAATATCCAGTTCACCAAAACCATTTTCAGTAGCCTTACTTACAAAACCTGTTTTACAGTCGGCAGTTAAGGAGAAATATTTATCATCGTCAGTAGTATTTAAAGGATAGCCGACATTTTTTGCAGCACTCCAATCCATAGATTCATGTGGCTTGGTACTATAAAAAATATCAAATCCACCAATGCTATTATGCCCTTCTGATGCAAAAAATAATGTCTGATTATCAAAAAACAACCAAGGGTTTATTTCATCATATTTTGTATTTACAGCATCACCAAGATTCACCGGTGCTGACCACTCATTTTTACTGTTTAAGGTTGTCATCCAGATGTCTTTTCCGCCTTTTCCGCCTTTAATATCTGCTGAAAAATAAATCGTTTTTCCATCATCTGTCATGCAGGCGCCATCAACTCTTGAAGCTGGAAATTTATTTATTGCTACTGCTTTCTCGAAGGATTTTCCGTTGAGTTCTGCTGTATATAATGGAGATGAAATGCTGCCACCTTCTTTAGAAATCAACAATTTATCACCGTTTGCATTTAATTGTAAAGGTTCTTCATAGTACATGGTGTTGATACTGGTGCCAAGATTTTTGGCTTTACTGAAGCCCGTATCTCTTTTTGTATAATATCCGTCTGAAATTATTTCGCCATATCCATCAACAATGGCCCCGATGTTTCCTTTTCTGTTTGAGCTGAAGTAAATATTGTTGCCAAGCATATCACAAACAGGTCTGTAATCGTTATTTGGTGAATTAACCAATTTACCCAAATTGGTAAAGTTTACTGCAACAGGTGTTTTCTTCATATCACGGAAGTGATAGCACCATTCCACATTGTTTTCAAGATTTAGTTTTGCATTAACTTTTCCGCCATGAGCTATTTTAAATTTCTCAAAAGCATCTGCTGCATCATCAGTCTCTTCAAGAATGAGGAGAGCACGACCGGTATAATAATACACATCTTTTGGAACATCTTTTCCTTCGGCTGCTTTTATCAGAAAACCTGCAGCTGATTTTTTGTTTACATTGGTGTATAAATAACAGATGCCAAGTCTGTAATTAAACTCAGTATTGTTCGGGTCGTTTTGCTGAAGTTGTTTATAAATGGGCAGTGCCGATTTGTAGTTATCACTCTTAAAATATTCTGCACCTGCTTTTTTCAATTCAGAAACCTGATCTTTTCCTAAAGCAACTTTTTTTTCCAGCTTTTTAGATTGTTGTGCAACTGCAACATTCAGCCAGAGTAATGGAATAAAGGCAAATAAAAATCTCATAATTAATTACAATAAATTTCTGTTAATATCAAACTGTTCAAGATAGTCAGCTACTTTACGAAGAAAACTACCGCCAAGACTTCCATCAACAATTCGATGGTCATAAGATAAAGAGAGGAACATCATTTGACGGATACCGATTGTGTCACCAAATTCGGTTTCAATTACAGCAGGTTTTTTACGAATGGCACCTACAGCCAAAATGGCAACTTGTGGCTGGTTGATAATTGGTGTACCCATAACATTTCCAAAAGTACCTACATTGGTCAATGTAAAAGTGCCACCTGCAATTTCATCAGGTGAAAGTTTGTTTTTGCGTGCTCTTCCACTCAAGTCATTTACTGACTTTGTTAATCCAACAAGATTCATTCTGTCGGCATTTTTTATCACCGGAACAATCAGGTTGCCACTCGGTAATGCAGTTGCCATACCTATATTAATGTTTTTCTTGAGAAGTATTTTTGTGCCGTCAAGAGAACAGTTAATCATCGGAAAATCTTTTATGGCACGTACTATTGCTTCTATAAACAATGGTGTGAAGGTGATTTTTTCTTTCTCTCTTTTCTCAAAATCATTTTTGACTTTATTACGCCATAATACCATATTGGTAACATCTGCCTCTACAAAAGATGTCACATGCGGGCTGGTATGCTTTGACATGACCATGTGGTCTGCAATCAATTTCCGCATTCTGTCCATTTCAATAATCTCAACATCTCCATCAGTCATTGGTATGGCTGCAGGTGCTTTGGTTTGTTGAATTGTTGCAGACGGTACAGATTCTGCTGATGTAGTTTTTGCTATCTGCCCATTGCCGGATTTTCTGTTCTCAATAAATTGAAGAATATCTTTTTTAGTTACACGACCTTCGGCACCGGTGCCGGTAATGGCATCTAACTCTGCTGAAGAAACATTTTCCTGTTGTGCAATATTTTTTACTAATGGTGAATAGAATTTTGACGATGAAACTCCCATGCTTGCAGCAGCAGCCGGTTGTGTTGATAATACAGGTGCAGGTGCAATTTTTACCTCTTCTGCCTTAGGGGCTGATGGAATAGGCGCTGCAGATGATGCAGAATCACCAATAATAGCTATGGATTTTCCAACGGCAACAACATCGCCTTCGTTATATAATTGTTTTACTAATATTCCTGCTGTTGTAGAAGGCACTTCAGAGTCAACTTTATCTGTTGCAATTTCAAGAATTGGTTCATCCTGTTCAACGCTATCTCCTTCTTTTTTTAACCATTTAGTAATTGTTGCCTCAGCAACACTTTCGCCCATTTTAGGCATCTTCAATTCAACTTGTGACATAGTATTTTACGTGCAAAATTTTATTGCTCAAAGTTACAGTTTTAATTAAATTAGTCAGGGTAGTTTTTTATATTTTATTGACATGCCGTTACTTTAAACAACTTAGGATAGGAGGATAGCAGATAAATAATTTAGCCTAGCCACTAATCTTTAAGAAATATTAATCTGTTGACAGTTGTCATTCAGGCTAAACCATATATTTGCATCATTGGTAAAAAACTTTTAAAATGAGAAAATTTCTACACACTTACCTGATAGCAGGTCTTACATTTTTTACATTTCAATCAATGGCTCAGGTTCAGTATCCTGGCATTATTGATTCTACCTTTGGGGTAAATGGTAAAGTAACTTCATCGTTTAATAGCTTTGCTTGTGTAGCGCGAGCCATAGCTGTGCAATCAGATGGAAAAATTGTTGTTGCCGGTGAAAGTCACAACGGAACTTTTAATCGTTTTGCAATTGCCAGATATCTTTCTGATGGCACAATTGACAATCAGTTTGGAACAGGAGGGAAAGTTGTTTTTTCAATTGGTACAGGTAATAGTGTGGCGCGTTCTATAGCAATACAAAATGACGGTAAAATAATTGTTGCCGGTAATCTTGAAAATCAAACCTATTCACGTTTTGCAATGGCAAGGTTAACCTCAAACGGTGTACTTGATAATCAATTTGGTGCCAATGGTATTGTACAGACAGCATTAGATTTGGGATTTGATATTGCTTATGGTGTAGCAATAGTTCCATCTTCAGGAAAAATTGTTTTGGGTGGTGTTTCATTTGATACATTAGCAAATGGCGAGTTTGCAGTAGCAAGATACAATACAAATGGAACCCTGGATGGTGGATTTGGAAATAGCGGAAAAGTGAGAACACCATTAGGCACACAATGGGATCAGGCAAATGCTTTGGCCATAGAACCTGGAACAGAAAAGATTGTTCTTGCCGGTAGAACACTTTCAAACTATGCTTTAGTTAAATATAATACCAACGGCACCTTGGATCCAAATTTTGGTTTAAATGGAAAAGCTATTTATACCATAGGCTCAATGTCTGAAATCATCAATACAATATATATTAATCCTGATGGAAAAATAGTTGCCGGAGGTACTTCACAAACCGGTTCAAACACAGACATGGCGCTGATGCGGTTTTTAAATAACGGGCAGATTGATAATGCCTTCGGTGCAAATGGAATATCGCTTTTTGATTTAGGAGGAACAGACATTCTTTTTTCTATTGTTCCTCAAGGTGATTATCTGGTAGGTGCAGGCTCAAGTTATATAGGTGCTGCTGGCGATTTTGTAGCATTGCGTTTTGATACAATAGGCGCTTTCGATTATGTTTTTAACAATATGGTTGGTTTTAATATAACTTCATTTGGCAACTCTTCCGGTGCTAATGCTGTTGCAGTACAGCAACCCGATTCAAAGATTATTCTTGTTGGGTCAGCTATGGTTGGTACTGTCAATAATTTTGCAATGGCACGCTACACCAGTGATTTTACTTTCGTTGGACTAAATGAGATAAATGCTTCACAAGCTAAATTACAGATGATGCCAAACCCTTCTTCAGATTTTGTAGCTATAGAATATTCAAGACCATACAGCCGTATAGTGATAAAAGATATGACCGGAAAAACAGTTGAAGATATAACTTCGGGAAGTTTAATTCGAAGTTATACATTAGATGTAGAAAACTATTTGTCAGGTGTTTATACAGCAACTGTTTATTTTGATTCAGGCATTAAAGTTCAGAAATTCATTGTGGCGAATACAAAAAATTAATAAATTCAAATAATAACATAACTTTTATTTAACCATCACCGGCAAAAGAAATTGCGTTCTTAGCCCAATATTAAATGTATAACTATGCTTAAAAAAATCACAGCTTTTGCTATTGCACTAATAGTATGCAGTACAGCAATGGCACAAAAAAACCTGCCTTCCAACTTTCATATGAAAAAGTTGGCCAATGGCCTGGAGGTCTTGGTTATTGAAGACAACTCTGTTCCATTAGTTACAATAGAAATTTGTGTAAAGAACGGTTCCTTTACAGAAGATTCTGCCTACAATGGACTGTCGCATCTTTATGAGCACATGTTCTTTAAGGCAAACAAGGCAATTCCATCTCAAGAAAAATTTCTTGAAAGAGTTAATGAGTTGGGAATATCTTTTAACGGAACAACATCTGATGAGCGTGTGAACTACTTTTTCACATTAAGTAACAAACTCATCAATGAAGGTCTTGAGTTTATGAATAACGCCATACGTTATCCACTATTTCTAGAGCAGGAAATGAAAAACGAAAATCCTGTTGTTGATGGTGAATTTCAACGTGCAGAATCGAATCCTGCATTTTTCTTATTTCAGGATTTTAACAAACAAATGTGGGGTGCTAATTATGTACGTAAAAATGCCATCGGTATTCATGATGTAATATTATCAGCCACTCCGGAAAAAATGAATGTAATAAAAGATAAATATTATTATCCAAACAACTCTATTTTAGTTATTGCCGGTGATGTTGAACACAATGCTGTTTTTGAGAAAGCAGATAAAATGTTTGGTGACTGGAAACCTTGCGATTTTGATCCATTTCAAAAATGGCCTATACCTGAGTTTACACCATTAGTTGGACAATCAAAATTTCTTACAGTAGATAAGAACGCAAAAATGCCTATCATGCTTATGGGTTTTCATGGGCCTGATACAAGAAATGATGTGAAGTCAACCTATGCGGCAGATGTGTTTTCTACTATTCTTGGACTGACATCTTCCGAGTTTCAAAAAACATTGGTTGATGGTGGTTATGCACTTCAGGCAGGTTTAGGTTATCAGACTTGTCGCTATACCGGACCCATTCAGTTATTTATGGTTCCTAATCCAATGAAGATAAAATCTTTTTATGGTAAACTCATGGAGCAGGTAAATCGCTTTGATGCACCTGATTATTTTACTGATGAACAGCTAGAGACGGCTAAGAATAAACTCATCATGGATGATATTTATAACAAAGAAAAAACATCGGCATATGTGCATACTGTTACATTTTGGTGGGCATCTGCAAGTATAGACTATTATACTACCTACAATGACATGATTAAAAAAGTTACAAGAAAAGATATTGCTGATTATGTAGATAAATATATCAAAGGAAAACCTTCTGTAACAGGTCTGCTCTTAAATCCTAAAATGAAAGAGTCTCTTGGAATTAATTCTGCTGATGAAATTTTAAAATAAAAAAATCGAACTATGAATAAGTTATATAAATATTTTGCAATAGGTGCAGCTATGATATCAGTACAGGGTGCTGCTCTTGCACAAGCAACAAAAGAAGTTAATGTTGATGGCCTGAAATTAATTTTGCGCCATACGCCAAAAGAAGTAATCAGTGTACGATTATATGTAAAAGGAGGAACTGCTAATTATACAAAGGAGAAGGAGGGGGTAGAGAGCCTTGCATTTTCCATTGCTATGAATGGTGGAACAAAAAAATTGGATAAAGTTGCTTTTAATGATGCTGCCGAAAAAATTGGTACATCATTCGAGTCATCTTCGGGATTGGATTATGGAAACCTGAGTATGACATGTATTAAACCCAATTGGAATGAGTCGTGGAATCTATTTGCTGATGCAGTAATGAATCCGGCCTTTGACTCAAAAGAGTTTGACTTGGAAAAGGAAAAGGCTTTGTCAGGTGCAAAGCAACGTGAATCCGATGCTGATGGTTCATTGAGTTCAATTGCAATGGAAGAAACATTCAAAGGCAGAAACTATGCAAAAGACCCACAAGGTTCTGTTGCAAGCATTGAAAAACTAACATTAGCTGATATTATTAGTCATTATAAAAATGTTATAGGAAAAAAACGTTGCTACTTAGTTGTTGTGGGCGATGTTAATGAAGCTGATTTAGTGAGTAAAATAAAAGCTACATTAGGAAAAATGCCTGTTGGAACAGCACCGGTTGTGGAACCCAAATTGGTTATTACTAAAGGTAGCGAAGTTATTGTTGACCGCGATATTGCTACAAATTACCTGATGGGAATTATGAGTGCGCCATCATTGGCAATTGATAAGGGCGTGCAGATGGATTTAGCAATGCAAATGCTTTACGATAGGTTTTTTGTAGAGCTTAGAACAAAACGCAGCTTGTCTTATGCACCGGCTGCCGGATATATGCGCAATGCCGTTTCATCCCCATATTCTTTTATCTATATTACAACCACAGATCCTAAAAAAGCAATAGATGTAATGGTTTCTATTATTGATTCTATTAAAAAAACAGGATTTACCGAAAAAGAGCTCAAAGATTTACGTCAGGGATATCTTACTAACTATTATCAGAAGTTGGAGACATCAGAAGCACAATCAGGTGCCTTGGGACGTAGCGAAGCAACAGGGTCATGGAAGTTGGATGAGACACTTTCTGATATGGTTAACAATGTTAAGCTGAAAGATTTGAATAATACTTTTAATGAATATACAGCAGCTATAAAATGGTCATATCTTGGAAAGAAAGATGCAATTTCTAAAGATGATTTTAAACAGACCAAACACGGTAAAGTGTTGCAAAGTCCATATTGATATTTAGTTTTTAGTTAAAAAAGGACGGTGTGCAAATGCATACCGTCCTTTTTTTATTAAACTGTTTTAACAAATTTCATACTTCATGTAAGTTTTTTTGTCAGCAGACAATTTGTTATGACTACAATAGTCTCCGTTTTTATAATAAAACGGATAAATCTTACACAAGGTCAATCTTAAATTAAAATAAAATGTGTTTTACTTTAAGAATGAAAAGTATTAAAAAGAAAACTAAATAATTGCCAACACAGACCGTTTTCTTGCAAATGCAATAATGAAGGCTAGTCGAATGCTATTAGGTATAACTGCAGTTTATATTGCCTGCGTTGGCACGAGAAAAAAAGTCAAATCAATCAAAAGCTTCTTTTCAAACAACGTGCCAAAAATTTGTTGAACCAAAAAAAATTCAAATGGCACAAAAAATCTACTTCGCAAATGCTGTCAACGAAATGACAACAGAAATCAGGAGTTTAATTAACCGACAGTTCAGGAAATTCAAGATCCTGAGTTTGTCATTATTATTACTTCATGTAATCTTTGCTGCATTATCACTGCTTCAGGTTGCAAATGCACAAACCTATGCACCGGTAAGCTACTGGACTTTTAACAGCAGTCCTTTTAATAAGGACTCAATGAATCGTACCAATATGGATTTTACTTCCTATGGTTGTGGTTACACAGTTTCTAATAACAGTGCTGTGGGTAAAGGTTTAATTTTAGGCAGCAATGGTGATAATATTAACACTGGTAATTTTGTGCCAGATACATCATTTGCCATTGAGTTTTTATTTAAGCCGGGCTATCAATTCAACCAAACTTTACTATTCAGAAGAATGGATGGAGGATTTTCCGCTAATTTTAATTTTGATGGAATTTATTTCTATACCTATACTTCAGGTAGCGGTTCAGACGAGTTGAAAGTTAGCTTTGATGGAATTGGTAAACGCTCGTATGGATATTTTGTTGATGGCAACTGGCATCATATCGTATTTCAATACAGTTCACTTACCGGAAAAAAAGAAATATATATTGACGGAGAATGTCCATCTGGATATTCAAAAACTATTTCAGGAAAGATTGTTAATGGCTCGAATACAAGTTTATTCTGGAATCAAGGTGTTAGTTATATGAAATACTTTGGTGAATATGATGAGATTGCTATTTACAACAGAACTGTTCCTTCCAAGTTAATTTATCAGCATTATAAAGATGCAGTGCAAACCAACAAGGCTTATAGCTTTAACCTTACTTTCAATGGTAATTTACCAACAGCATCACCAGTAACGGCAGGTTTGGATAACACAGAATTTGCTCCGGGGCATCCAAATCCAAATGTATCTGCAATTGATCAATTGAGAAGTTATCCTGTAGCTCGTTATAAAGCAGGAAATACATTATTGAAAAATTTCAATTGGGTGGATTTAATGTATATGGGTGGCCGTTTTCAAAGCGGTGTATCTGATGCACAGTCAGCAACAAACAGTACTGCCATTAATGAAGAGCTTGCTAAAAACTGGAACTACATGATTCAGCTTCGTCTAAGCATGGATCAGTGGGGAAATGCATGGGCAAATCTTGCTAATCAAAATCCACAATTAGGAACGTCTTTAATTACACTTCGTGCACAGTTGAATCCTTCATTAATCAGAAGTCAGAATTTGTCTGCTGATAAATACCTTCAAAATTCTTCAGGTAATTTTATTGATCCAAATGGAAACAACTCATCAACTAAGTGGTGGAGACCTACAGCACCTGTAAGTGCTTATTCCGGTGATGGCAATCAAATGAAGTCAAACGTTCAGGATGTGTTGAATGCTTTGACAAGACCATTAACAATGATAAATGAGAATGGAGAAGTGTTTGCATGGAGTACAGATGCTGCATTAGCTGCTGACCCTGCAGTGGTTGCTGCAAAGAATGCTTCGGGTTTGGATTTCCAGACTTTTCAAGCAAGAAAATTTAAAGAGAACGAAACACAATCATACCGTGATGTTATCATGGATATTCCGGCATTATCTAATACAAAATTTACTGAGTATGGAATTGATGGCTTTCCTCAATATCGTCAAAAATACAGTGAAGCCCGTTTGGTGAATTCAGCAATAAATGGTCAGCGTTACAGTACGCCTGATTTTTATCCACGTTGGCCATACAACTGGCGCAATTGGATAACTGCATGGCATGGTTGGCAGTGGATAGTTGATAGCCGTTATTATGAGTTACAAGCAGGTGATAATTTATTCTCTCCATTTGTTGCAGCAGGTTGGGATGTTAATGAAGATAACAATATGCGTCCTGCACAGTTTATGGGATTGCTAAAATGTCTGAACATGATTGGTGCTGAATTTTTCTATACAGGTTATTTTAACGAATCAGGAAATTACAACCCACCAAATCCACCACCTGCAAACCCTGCAGGTTATGCATGGCAAACAGCAATGCCCAGTTATGCACAAGCTGTTGCTAGCCGCTATGAAGAATTCTTACGCAATGGTAGTGTAATGCCTGGCGATGTACCTGCATATTATAGCGCACCTTCAGGTAAACCGGGTTATACTTTCTGGGCTGGTGACTTACGTAAATTAGTTGTAGTAAGAAAACATAATACACAATCTAAATTTGCCATTACCGGAACCATTCAGCCAAACACAAGTATGGTTGGCGGTGCAGAAAATGAAAGTGTAGCAACAATTACACTAGATGGTCAACAGGTAAAATTCAAAGTAAGACGTCAAGGCAGCACTTATATTTATGATAAAACAAATGCATCATCTCCTGTATTTTATCAGTTAGATGAATGGCATGAAAAGTCTCATCCGTCATTCTGGTCAAAAGATTTTACAATTGAATCAGAATTGTATGATAATACCAACGCAACATATAGCTTGAAGACCATTCAGCCTCAAGGTGCAGCCGCAGGCGATTATACTAACTTTACTACTGCAGTTGTGTTTCCTTCAACACAATCTACATTTACGCCATTAGAATATGTGTTTCAACCAAGAAGCGCAGCGCAAGCAAACTTATATTTGTTTGTTCGAGCAAGAAGTACAGATGGGACTTCAACAGGTTTTGGTGTTGCTGTTGACAATGGTGCATCAAAATCTATCGGTTGTGTAACTGATACAAACTGGACATGGTATCGTTTAGATGCATGTTCACAGCAGGCTATTCAGTTTAGCGGTCTTAGTGTTGGAAGTCATACAATTCGTTTTACTCCAACAAACAATAAGTTAATGATTGATAAATTCATTTTATCGGCAAATAATAATGTCATCACAAACTATTCAATGGTGGCTTGCAATTCCGGTGGAACAGCTACTATCAATGCCGGTGGACCAACAACATTCTGTCAGGGTGGAAATGTAACATTAACTGCCGGAGCAGGCAATTCATACTTATGGTCAAATGGTGCAACTACACAATCAATCACTGTTTCACAAGCAGGAAATTATGTAGTTACTGTTTCACAGGGTAGTGGTTGTGCTGCTATCAGTAATCCGGTAACAGTTACAGTAAGTTCTGCTCCTGCAGCTACAATTTCTGCAAGTGGATCAACAGCATTATGTCAGGGTGCTTCTGTTACATTAACGGCTAGTGCTGGTGCATCATACCTATGGTCAAATGGATCAACATCACAATCAGTAACAGTAAACACAGCCGGCAATTACGTAGTAACAGTAAGTAATGCGCAGGGTTGTTCATCAACATCAGCAGCAACAAGTGTAACTATGACTGCAGGTGGAACAGCAACTATTACAGCCGGTGGGCCAACAACTTTCTGTCCTGGTGGTAGTGTAACATTAACTGCCAACACAGGTTCTTCATACTTATGGTCAACAGGTGCAACCACAAAATCAATAACTGTCAATACAGCAGGTTCATATTCTGTTACAGTTAATAATGGATCGTGCAGTGCAACATCTGCTCCAACTTCTGTAACAGTTAGTAATTCGGCAACAGCAACTATCACTGCCAATGGACCAACCACATTTTGTCCGGGTAGTAATGTTACTTTAACTGCTAATGCAGGTTCATCTTATCAATGGTCAAATGGAGCAACTACTCAATCAATAACAGTTAGCGCAGCCGGTTCATATTCAGTAACCGTAGCTAATGGGAATTGTTCAGCTACATCGGCTCCAACAGTTGTTGCTGTGAGTAATAATGCAACTGCAACTATCACAGCCGGTGGTCCTACTTCTTTCTGTCAGGGCGGAAGTGTAACATTAACAGCCAACACAGGCACTTTATATTTATGGTCAAATGGCGCAACAACAAAATCAATAACTGTTAATGCATCTGGTTCATACTCTGTAACGGTTAATTCAGGTAGCTGTTCAGCAACGTCTGCCCCAAAGGTTGTAACAGTAAGTCAAATACCAACAGCTACAATTACGGCTAACGGGCCGACTAGCTTCTGTCAAGGAGGTAATGTAACTTTAACTGCCAATACAAGCACATCATATTTATGGTCAAATGGTGCAACAACAAAATCAATAACTGTTAATGCTGCCGGTTCATATTCTGTAACCGTTTCTAATGGAAATTGTTCAGCTACATCGGCACCACAAACTGTTACAGTGGCATCAAATCCAGTTGCAACAATTACACCTAATGGTTCTACCATGCTTTGTTCAGGAGCAAGTGTAGTATTAAAAGCAAGCAGTGGTTCATCATATTTATGGTCAACAGGTGCAACAACACAATCCATCACTGTGTCTGCGGCAGGAAGCTATACCGTAAAAGTTTATAATGTACAAGGATGTGTAACTACATCTGCTCCATTGGCTGTTACTACAGGTGGTGCATCTGCAACAATTATTGCTAATGGCCCAACTACTTTTTGTCAGGGTGGTGGCGTAACATTAAGTGCCGGTGCAGGAACATCTTATCAATGGTCAAATGGAGCAACTACTCAGGATATTAATGTGAGTACATCAGGAAGTTATGTTGTAACTGTTTCTAATGGTTCATGTTCGGCAACGTCAGCACCGTTGGTTGTTACAGTGAATCCATTACCTGTAGCTACTATAACTGCCAGTGGTTCAACAACCATCACACAAGGTCAGTCAGTAACTTTAACTGCATCAGCAGGTAGCAGTTATTTGTGGTCAACCGGTGCAACAACTTCTTCAATTACTGTAAATACAGGGGGAAGCTACACTGTAAAAGTTACTAATGCACAAGGATGTTCTGCTACATCATCACCAATGGTCATAACCGTAGTAAACAATTCGCAACCTGCATCAATAACAACTACTGCTGCTAACAATCAGATTTGCTTGGGTCAATCTGCAACGCTTACTTCAAGTCCTGGAATGCAATACATTTGGTTACCCGGGTTACAAGCTACACAAAGTATAGTTGTTACTAATCCCGGCACATACACTGTAAACATCAGAAACAGTGACGGTTCTACATCAACTGCTAATATCACCATCGCTCAGGCACCAACACCAAACAAGCCTGAAGTTACCTACACTTATGTTACAGGCACAATGTATCAGCTTAAAGCATTTGAACCAAGTGCAGCATCTTACCAGTGGAATGGTGGTCAGACAACGCCAACAATATCTGTAAATGCATCAGGTGTTTACTCAGTTGTAGCCAAGAATGCTTATGGATGTCAGTCACCGGCAGCAAAAATTCAAGTTAACTCATTAGAGCCTGCACCTTGTGCTAAACCTGATATGTTAAGTGCGTTTAATATTATTGATAAAAAAGCTTCGTTGATGTGGAATCCTGCTGTTTCGGCCGATTCATTCAGAGTTGCTTATAACGTAATGGGAAGCTCAACAGTGATTGTAAAATATGTTCGTTCACGAAACAATATTGATATTAACGAATTATTACCTGCAACTACTTATCAGTGGAGAGTTACTGCAATCTGTGCAGGTAGTGCAATCGTAAGTGCAACAGAAGTATTTACTACACTTAGTGGCCCTACCGCTTGCGGCAGTACTGTTGTAAATACATTTACCACTAATGTTACCAACAGTTCAGCACAGCTCAATTGGTATGGTACACGTGCAACTAACATCACCATACGTTACAAAAAGTTAGGCGCATCAAGCTATACCTATAAGTCACTTGCTACTAACAATACTACAGCATGGGGATTTAATTTAACAGGTTTAGTTTCCGGAACTACCTATCAGTGGAGCGTAAAGACTGAGTGTGGAAATGTATCAAGCAACTACAGCAGCGATAATTATTTTACTACTACAAGTGGATGTGATGTGATAAGTGGAATTACTATATCAAATGTAATGTCAAACAGAGCTACTGTAAGCTGGAATCCACAACCAGGTGTTTCCTATGTGGTGATAAAATACGCACCGTTAACAAGTAATTCGTGGAAATATGCCTATGTCAGAGCCTCTGCAGGACATACCATTATCAGAAACCTTAGTCCGGGAGTGTTGTATAATGTTCAGCTCAAATCTATGTGTACTTATTCAAACAATTCTGCTTATAGTTCTATGGAGAATTTCACAACAGGCAATGCACGATTGGGAGAAGCTACTTCTGAACTGATGATCAATGCTTATCCAAATCCTGCAGATGACCACATTACCTATGCCTTTGATGCAAAGAAAGAAGGTTATTACTTTATCAGAGTTAGTGATATTGCCGGTCGGGTTTTATTGAACGATAAGAAGATGGCTTCTGAAGGAAACAATGGTGGCGACATTGACCTGAGAATGTTTACTCCGGGAGTTTACACGCTAACCATCACAAAAGGTAGTGAAGAGAATCATATAAGATTTGAAGTGAATCGCTAAAAACAGAAACAGTAGCTTCAGAATAGGGGAGACCGTAACTGGTTTCCCTTTTTTTATGGTAAATCTTCATTGAACAGTTTATGTATAGTTGTTATTATTGCCGTATGATATTGAAAGCTAAATGCCATGTTTTAATTTTTGCGTTGTCGCTGCTGACTGTTTTTGTTAAAGGGCAAAAAGTTTATGTCGTTGCCAAAGTAAATGGCAACGATCCTGCACTACCTTTGCAGGGATTAATGATTGTAAATAAAACCACCGGAACAGGTTTTTTTTCAGCTGATAATAATTCGTTTCAGTATGGTTTTAATAAAACAGATACTATTATGGTGAATGCGACAGGCTATTCTGTAAAAAAGCTGTGTTTTAAAGATTCGATGCAAAAAGACACATTCAGAATAGCAGTCTTGCTTGAAAAACCAGTTGTTACCTTGAAACCTGTAATTATAATTCCGCCTCGCGAACTCGAAGTCATTCAAAAAGATATTGAAAAGCTCGGCTATAAAAAAGAAGACTATATGGTTTCTGGCATTGATGCATTTGAAAGCCCGATTACTTTTTTGTATCAATCTTTCAGCAAACGAGAGAGAGCTAAACGAAATATTGCCCAACTGAGAAACGAAGACAATAAACGAAAATTACTTAAAGAGTTATTTCGGAAATATGTTGACAATGATATGATAACTCTGGATGAAGAAAAGTTTGACGACTTTGTTGATTTTATTAACGTCAGCGATGAGTTCTTGAAAAATTCTACACAATACGATTTTATCCTTTATGTAAAGAAAAAGTTTGAGCTCTATAAAACATTAAAGAAATAGGAGGGAAATCATTTTTGTAAAAATCCGGGTAGAATATCCTTTGATGCTGCAGCCATTTCTATTTGCATTAATTTTTCTGAAGCTTCAAGCGCACGGTTAACAGCAACAGTAATCAACTCTTCAACTTCGTGTTTATCTCCAATTTTAAATAACGATTCATTGATGGTTATTGAGCGTATGCGGTTATTGCCGTTGGCTTCGACTACAACCTTGCCATTTTCTGCTTCTCCTGTGACAATTACTGTTTCCAGTCTGTCTTTTATCTCTTGCATTTTTTTTTGTGCCTCGGCTAACTTTCCAAACATGATTTCATTTTTTTTATGCAAAGTTAAGGATACCGGCTAAATGCTCTGAAATTTGACTGCCAAAAAGTTGAAACAGTAAGTTCAATGTAAGGTTTGAAGAAGTTTTGATGTAAAAAAAAAGAGCATCTGCCGTAAAAGAATCTAAAAATTTAAAAGTATGCGCTTTTTGACTGTATTTGTTTTTTGTTTCGTTTTAAGTCAGACATCCAATGCACAACGCGAATTGATAGAGTGGAATGATTCACTATCCTTAAAAATGGAAGATTATAAAGGGCCAATAACATCGCCTGACAAAAACCTGCATATTTCAACCAACTGCGGCTTGTATTGTATTCCGCAGATTGTTGGCGACACAGCCATTTTGACCATTATTGCATACATGGATAAAAACAAATCGTGGGTACGTAAAAAAGATGTAACACCGGCATTGTTGGAACATGAAAAAGGTCATTTTGATTTAACTGAAGTCTTTGCCCGTAAGATGAAAAAGCGGGTTTTGGCTTTAAAGACCAATAAGCGCACCTTCATAAAAGACGTGCAGGAAGTGTATGACAAAACATGGGTGGATCTGCAGAAGCAACATCAGGCTTACGATAAAGCAACAGAGTTTTCCAATGTAGAATTTGCACAGCGAACCTGGCAGAATTATATTAAAGAACATTTAGTGCAGTATCATTTTTATGCCAGCCAAACTATTCGCTTTCCGATAAAGGATTAACACATTGTTACATTTTTTATTTTTGGCCAATGGAAGAACGTGTAAAGTCCGATTTATCTAAATTTAATCCATCAGAATTTGACCGTGGCGCATCTTCATTAAAATTTTTTCTGTGGCATTGGGTCAATGTTATTTTTTTCATCAGCCCTTTTTGCCCTTCGAGTGCAATACGATGTTTTTTGCTGCGCCTGTTTGGTGCAAGGATAGGGAAGGGCGTAGTCATCAGCAAGCCCGGTGTTAATATAAAGTTCCCCTGGCGATTGACAATTGGCAATCATGTTTGGATTGGCGAAAACGCATGGATTTATAATCTTGATCAGGTAACTATAGGAAGCCATGTAAACATAGCACAAGGAGCTATGATACTTACAGGCAATCACAATTATAAAAGCTCAAGGTTTGAAACCATTTTTGGCCCTGTGACAATTGAGGATGGTGTTTTTATTGGAGCAAAAGCTATTGTTTGTCCCAACGTAACATGTTATTCTCACAGTGTGCTGGCAGCAGGTTCTGTGGCTACATCAGGACTTAAAGCTTATGGCATCTATCAGGGCAACCCCGCAGAGTTTAAAAAGGAGCGTGTGATACAGCATTAAATAGTTAATGAAGAACATGGTAGTTTTTTTGATACGAGAAAAGTAAATCATTATTTTTTAAAAATCAATCAAAACCGTGAACTATTTTTCCAAAATAAATTTGGAATTTCAATTAAACAGATTTAATTTTGGTTTGCATTTGGATAGATGCATGACATAATTACAAACCAAAAAACCATGTTTATGAGAGCTATTACATTACCCCCCCCCCCCGCAAACAATTTTCTGAAAAGCACCTTTAGCAGGTTAAGGAAAAATGTTTTGAAGACAAGAATTATTGCATTATTGCTGGTGTTGCTTCCGTGCTTTTTAAAGGCGCAATATGCTGTAGTAGGCAACACAGAAGACTGCATGAATAATATTTCAGTATATTCAGTCAGCGGAACACCATTACCTGCAACATACACATGGAATGTATCCGGTGGCTATAT
This sequence comes from Bacteroidia bacterium, assembly GCA_037045145.1. Taxonomy (NCBI): domain Bacteria; kingdom Pseudomonadati; phylum Bacteroidota; class Bacteroidia; species Bacteroidia bacterium. The sequence continues at coordinate 157,107 of JBAOIA010000012.1, read as the reverse complement.
CGTAAGTACGGGCACAGGCACAGTGAGTATAGGTTGGAGTGCAGTGGGTTCAGGCTCTGTTGGTGTTACTTTGTATGATGTTTCCGGAACAGTAATAGGAACACCATCGCTTGCTGTAACAGTAAACCCATTACCACAGCCTGTATTAACCACAGATTTCACCAATAACTGTGTTATCTATAAAGAGCATGAAGGACAGGTAATGCCCACAGTAGTAAACGACACCTGCTGGCATGTTTGTGAAAACGGAACTGTTCATTACTTCGCAAATCCCGTTAACGTTGGTTCGGTATTAAATTGGAGCGTAACAGGGGCACAAAGTTTTACAGTCATTTCAAACAATGAGATAGGAGTTTTGTGGGGAAGTGCCGGCAACGGAATGGTTTCTGTAACGGAGACCGATGGCAATGGTTGTGTAAATACGACTGAAAAATGCATTGAGATAATTGAATCGCCACTGGCAATAATAACTGCATATCCCGGAGATGTGGATTGTCGTTTAGGAGGCTCAATTGCTGTCTGTCTTGAACAGAATGCTTTGTTTTTTGGTAATGCTGATCTTGGAAATTCAGGCTCGCCAATTGTAAGTTGGTTGTGGGATTTTGGTGATGGTACTTTTTCGACACATAGAGATGAAGTACATTCATGGCTAACCCCCGGAACCTATCACGTAACGCTCACCGTAACCAATGCTTGCGGTTGTACAGGCATATGTTATGTAACGGTAGAAGTTGACCCGGTAAATGGTGTGAATATAGAATGCCCGACACCGATATGCCAAGGCGATACAGGTAAATATTATACCGATGCAGTGAATTGCAGTTCTTATAACTGGGTAGTTACCGGTGGAAACATACTTTCACCAACGCCTTATGGCAGTAGCATACAGGTAGAATGGACAGGAGGCAGCGGCAATGGAATTTTATGTTTAGATAATACTAACGGTGGGTGTGGCAATTATTGCCCGAGTGAAACTTGTGTTGAGATACCAATTATTTCTACAACAAGTAGTATTGACGGGCCAACATTAGTATGTAAAGGCTCTCAGACAAAATACAGTGTTCCTGCCATGACGGGTTGTGTTTATAACTGGCAGATAACAGGCAGCAATGGTACAATTATTTCAGGTCAAGGCACCAACGAAATACTGGTAGATTGGGCAAGTGCGGGCACATCAACCCTAAGTGTAAATTATAACAATGCCTTATTAGATTGCGGAGGCACTGCAAGCATAACAGTTGAAACCAAGCAGCCTTTTAGCATTAGCGGCCCCACAAAAAGTTGTCCGGGAGCAGATGTAGTGCTAACTGCTGTTAATCCTGATAACGTGCTGTTGGATTGGACTCTGACAGATGCTTCTCAAAACACTATATATCTTGGTAGCGGCACCGGTATTCCTGATTTTACTATTACAGGGTGGACTTATCCGAGTGGCACCTATATTATTACAGCATTAGACAATACCAACAGTTATTGTAATTACATTGCAAGCATCACTATTGAAATAACAGACGCCCCACCGGCACCGGCACTGCCTGTTGGCGATAACCCAATATGTCCGGGCACAGTACATTTGTATAGCGGCACAACATTGAATGCCGGATATTATTTAGAATGGAGTACAACACAAGGATTGCCTGCAACAGGCACAGGCAATGAATTGTCAATAGGCTGGATTAATACAGCGCCTCCGCATAACTATTCCATCAGTTTGGTACAGGTAGAGTCTTCTACAGGATGCAAATCAATGCCAACGGTATTGCCTATACAGGAAAGATTATACATCAACCCTGTCATAACCGGTAATTTTACACCCTGCATAAATAAACAGGTAACCTATCAGATTTCCAATGCTGCTCCTCAGGGTAATTATATATTCGACCAATTGGAATGGGTAATCATTCCAGCTACAGCAGGCAGCATCATCAGCGGGCAAGGCACTACCAGTGTAACCGTGCAATGGAATAACCAGCCTTCTCCCTCCGGTGTTTACGATACGTATCTTCAGGTAAAGACATCACTTTGTGGTTCGCCCCCAATCTCTTACCCGAATACGGTGTTCGACCCACCCAACATTTCACTGGGCGGAGCACCTTCTTTGGCTATTACAGCATCACCCAATCCTGCTTGTGAAAATACGCCTATAACATTTACAGCCGTACCGGCACTACCGGGTAATTATACCTGGAGTTTTGGTGATGGCAATAGCGGCAACAGCCCATTAACAGCATCGCATTCTTATGTGCTGACTCAAGGTGCCAACCTCACAACCTTTGATGTTACCCTGACGGTTGATGATGGCGGCTGCCAGTCTTATGCCAGCACCAAAGTTGACGTTAATCCTGCTCCCTTACTTTCACTGACCCTTTCGCCTTTGTATTTCTGCCCACCAACTACGACCAATATAACAGCCACGTTAGTGCAACAATCAGGTAGCTTTAATTATTCGTGGAGTAATAATGCCTCCAATAATACCAACATTAATACACTTAATTACTTAGACACACAACCATTCGGTATAACTATTACCAATACAGTAACCGGTTGCGCATCATCACAAACCATTTCAATTTCAACTTGTTCGCCCAATCCTATACCGTGTAATCCCGATCCAATAAACATTAGTTTTACAGCCACGCCTGCATCAGATTGTCAAACGATAGATTTTACAGAGAGCTTCAATCCTACACAGGCAAGTTTCTTATTGGATTTTGGTGATGGCGTTACTAGTAGTCAGCCTAATCCAACACATACATACAGCACTGCCGGACAATATAGCGCCTGTTTGTATGCCTACGATAATACCGGGCAACAGTATTGCGACCATTATTGTGCACCAATACCTTTAGCCCTTATTCCTGATTTTATAACCTCGCTGCATTGCAGCAGCACACCGGGAAGCTATGATGTGGAGTTTATTGACCTATCAGCTTTTATCACTCCAATAACCTCTTGGGAGTGGTATTCAGGCACCACACTGCTAAGCACAAGCAACCACCCAACCATTACTTTGGCAGCAGGCACCTATAACATTAAACTAAAAATAGGAAATGGTACCAAATATTGCGAACGCACACTAACAATAAATATACCAGCACCACCCGTAGCATCATTTACCGTTGCAGGAGGACCCTTTTGCAAGGCGCAAACGGTAGTGCAGCTAACGGCAAGCAACACCAACGTGCATCATGCCCTTTGGGATTTTAATGATGGTGCTACTTTTATCCCACAAAACCCGGCTTCCTCTATTAATGCGCTGAAAGTGTTTGGAGCTGGATTCATTATTTATAATGTACAACTAACCGTTACCGACAAATACGGCTGCACCTACACAAGCACACAACAGGTAACGGTTAACGACAATCAATTAGGAGGGGTAATAAGCCCTGCATCTGTGTCTTTTTGCCCGGGAGCAAATGGAAGTTTGGAGTTAGATTTTATTACAACTCCAGGACCTTACACACAACCCACCTCATGGTTATGGACAGGAGGAATTACCACACCTACACTAACGGTAATTCAAACAGGGCAATATTTTGTTACCGTTAGTGATAATAACGGCTGCAGCTACAGTCCGGCAAAACCGGGTCAGGCAGCAGTGGTTAATGTACCAAAGCCTGTTGTTTGGGGTGATTTGACACTGTGCGAAGGCGATGCCATAAATTTAGATGGTAATCAAGGTAGTGCCGTACAGTATAACTGGACAGTGGTTGACCCCAATAATGTTACTACAACCTTTAGTCAATCGTCCATTCATATTGCAGGTGCCGTTGCCGGAACCTATCATGTAACACTTGACATTACCACAAACGGCTGCAGCCGCAGCACCTCTGTGGATGTTGATGTAAATCCGTTGCCCCCATTGCCCGATATTCAAAGCAGTGTAGCACATGCCTGCGAAGGACATCCCATAGACCTGACAGTTATGAATGCCGGTACCTACTGGGTAAACTGGAGCAATGGCGCAAGCGGACCTGTTGTTACGGTTTACAATGCCGGTGGCTATCAGGCAACACTCACTGATGCCAATGGCTGTACTAATCATGCAACCTTTGAAGTGCATGAAAACCCCTATTCAGGATTTATGATGACAGGCTGTGTACAATATTGCGACACGTTGCCTGTAACCGTATTCGGTAGTGGAAATTTGTCATTTGAAAAATGGATATGGTATGTTGATGGTGTTGCTCAAACTTCGGGACAGCAAAGCCCGGTCCAAAATCTTAATATGGGATTGCTCAGCCCGGGTGTGTATGTAGTAAGACTACAGTTGGTAGTTGCATATCCTGATGGGACAAATTGCGAAATGATGTCTGATGCTCTTGAAATTACCATTATACCATGCCCTTGCAGGCTTTATCCCGAAGGTAAAATTTACTGCATGAACGAAGTAAATGGTGATGTACAATCATTGAATAATTATCACTTCGAGATAGTAACCAACTACAGTTGTTCTGCTAATCCCAATGTCATGGTGACTTCGCCAGATGGCGGAGTGTCAATGCTGCCGAATTCAAATCCACCGCAACTGCTCACCGGCATATTATCAACCTACAGTGCTTACCCGAACAATGTTTGTTTTGACATTAACATAACTGATCCTAACAAGCCGGAGTGCAGCTGCAACTACCTCTATTGTATGAAATTGCCCAAATGCGGAGTTCCTGTAGGCTGTGGCACAGAAGCTAAAATAGACAATGTTCAATGTATTGGTCATGATGCCAATGGCAACAGAATCTATAGTTTTACACTTACGCTGCTAAATTCGCCACAGCTATTCTCTATGTTCACGGCTCAGGGTGGTGTTTTAGGCACCATGCCGGCCACGGTTGGTCCCGGCACGACTATTATCAACAGTTCAATAACCGTAAACAATAATGCAAGTTTCTTTTGCATAACTTTACATGGCTATAATTTTACTACCTACACAGCTTGTAAAACATCTGGTTGCTCTGGTAATTTGCCTCCTTGTGGTATTATCTCAAGAAACGGAGAGAAAAACACTACCGCACCACTGCTTCGGGTAAGCTATCAAAATGATGGTAACGATGCTGTTCAGATTTCGACACTAAGCCTGATGCCTAACCCCGCTAAAAACAGCGTTACCCTACGTTACAGTGCCCGTACAGGTGGTATTATTACCATCACTTCTGCTGTTGGACAAAAAATGTATAACGAAAAAGTGACAACAGAAGGTCTGGTAGAACTTTCTACACAGCAATGGCTGCCGGGAATATATTTTGTTACCCTGCAAAGCAATGCAGGAGATTGTTTGGTTCAAAAATTAATCATCATCAAATAACATTCACAATGAAAACAAACTTAAAATTATTTCTCTTATTCATGATGGTGTTTGCAAATGCAACAGCACAAACACCCGGTTGGCAGTGGCTGTCGCGTGTTGGCGGTTATAGCGGCAATGGCAATGGTGGCAGTGGGCCTGACGAATGGGTAAAAGATGTAAAGACCGATGCACAGGGCAACGTGTATGTCTGTGGAAGGGTATGCTATGGAGCCAACTTTAATGGCGACACCATGACTACCTATCAGGGCTATTTTACCTTGTTTATGGCTAAGCTAAACTGTGAAGGAAACTTAGTGTGGGTAAGAACGGCAGGCTCTACCGGAAATACAGCTGATGGAGAGGCTTATGGTCTTGCATTGGATGATTATGGCAATATCTATCTTACTGGATTTATTAGTGCCAACCAATTCAGTCCTACCCAGTTTTTTGATACACTGATAACAGAAGAAACACATGATTTTTTCTTAGCCAAGTTTGATACGTCAGGCAATTATAAATGGGCAAAAATTGCAGGGCCGGGGCCGGGAGTAACCGGGACAGGTGGATTCAAGATTCAAATTACAGATGACGATATGATTAATGTTTACGGTACTGGAGGTGGAGGTTCTTCGGGAGTTTTTTTCCCGGGCTATAATATTAGTTTAAGCTGGTGCTTTTCAGCACGTTTTGATACTTCCGGAAATATTAACAGGCTTCAGAACTTAGGTAGTGTATATGGTCCAAGACAAAATGATTATAAAATAAGCCCAACAGGCGATCAGTACATTACAGGATTTTTTTATTTAGACTCTATGGTAATTGGTGATACCACATTATATAAAATTACAACAGCATCAGGTGGCAGTGATTTATTCTTAGCAAAATTTGATTCATCAGGAAATTTTAAATGGGTGAAACAAATAAGTGATAGTGTCCCAAGTGGGAACAAAGGTTATGGAATTTCATTTGATCCACCGAATATTCTTTTAGTAGGTGGTATTAATGCTTCGGTAACGTTTGATGGTTTCACATTCCATAATAATTACGATACAAGTATATATTCTAATTTTCCATTTATTGCAAAATTTAGCCCTAGTGGGAATTGCATTTGGGCTACAAACTCACATCATAAATATGTTACCATGGCGACAGGTGGAATAACTACTTTGAGTAATGGAGTGTCCTATTACAGTGGTTTTTTTTCAGGACCGGCAAAATTCGGTACAGATTCCTTTGCCAGCACAGTACTAACGGATATTTTTTTGGCTGAAGTATCGCCTTCGGGAGTAATTACATCCGGGACAAAAATCACAAGCATGGGTGGCGGTGATGAGCCACAGTGTATAACGCACGATAGCAGCGGCAACGTATATGTTGGCGGTAGCAACAGAAGCAGTTTAACCCTAAATGGTGTATCCTACCCTTTTCAGGGAGGTGAATCCGATGGTTTTATAGCCAAGTGGGGTACTAACTGTACGGTGGGAATAGCAGAACAGGAGTCTATGCCGGCAGAAGATTTGTTTTTATATCCTAACCCGGCTAAAAACAGCGTTACCCTACGTTACAGTGCCCGTACAGGTGGTATTATTACCATCACTTCTGCTGTTGGACAAAAAATGTATAACGAAAAAGTGGCAACAGAAGGTCTGGTGGAACTCTCTACACAGCAATGGCTGCCGGGAATATATTTTGTTACCCTGCAAAGCAATGCAGGAGATTGTTTGGTTCAAAAATTAATCATCATCAAATAACATTCACAATGAAAACAAACGTAAAATTATTTCTCTTATTCATGATGGTGTTTGCAAATGCAACAGCACAAACACCCGGTTGGCAGTGGCTGTCGCGTGTTGGCGGTTATAGCGGCAATGGCAATGGTGGCAGTGGGTCTGACGAATGGGTAAAAGATGTAAAGACCGATGCACAGGGCAACGTGTATGTCTGTGGAAGGGTATGCTATGGAGCCAACTTTAATGGCGACACCATGACTACCTATCAGGGCTATTTTACCTTGTTTATGGCTAAGCTAAACTGTGAAGGAAACTTAGTGTGGGTAAGAACGGCAGGCTCTACCGGAAATACAGCTGATGGAGAGGCTTATGGTCTTGCATTGGATGATTATGGCAATATCTATCTTACTGGATTTATTAGTGCCAACCAATTCAGTCCTACCCAGTTTTTTGATACACTGATAACAGAAGAAACACATGATTTTTTCTTAGCCAAGTTTGATACGTCAGGCAATTATAAATGGGCAAAAATTGCAGGACCGGGGCCGGGAGTAACCGGGACAGGTGGATTCAAGATTCAAATTACAGATGACGATATGATTAATGTTTACGGTACTGGAGGTGGAGGTTCTTCGGGAGTTTTTTTCCCGGGCTATAATATTAGTTTAAGCTGGTGCTTTTCAGCACGTTTTGATACTTCCGGAAATATTAACAGGCTTCAGAACTTAGGTAGTGTATATGGTCCAAGACAAAATGATTACAAAATAAGCCCAACAGGCGATCAGTACATTACAGGATTTTTTTATTTAGACTCTATGGTAATTGGAGATACAGTACTTTACAAACCGTATAATGCAGCCTGCCCCACATGTTGTAATATATTCTTAGTTAAATTTGATTCGACAGGGCAGTTTCAGTGGGCTCGTAATTTTGGTGATACAGTTTATAGCTTTAACAAAGGCTATGGGTTATCTATGTTTGGGCCAGATATATTATTAACAGGAGGACTTAATACTGCTGCAAATATTGATGGTTTCTCACCAACAAATAGTTTAAGTACTAACATATATATGGATATACCTTTTGTTGCAAAGTTTAACTCAAATGGTGTTTGTACGTGGTTTACAAACTCCCAACATAAATATGGTAGTTGGGCAACAGGAGGTATAACAACTTTGAGCAATGGAGTATCATACTACAGCGGTTTTTTTGGCGGACCGGCTAAGTTTGGTACGGATTCTTTTGCAAGCACAGGATTAACGGATATTTTTTTAGCAGAGGTATCACCATCAGGAGTAATTACATCCGGGACAAAAATCACAAGCATGGGTAGTGGTGATGAGCCACAGTGTATAACGCACGATAGCAGCGGCAACGTTTATGTTGGCGGTAGCAACAGAAGCAGTTTAACCCTAAATGGTGTAACCTACCCTTTTCAGGGAGGTGAATCCGATGGTTTTATAGCCAAGTGGGGTACTAACTGTACGGTGGGCATAGCCGAACAGGAGTCTATTCCGGCAGAAGATTTGTTTTTATATCCTAACCCGGCAACAACAGAAATAAATATTCAGAATAAAGTGCAAGGTATTACCAACATAACAGTTTATGATGTTGTAGGCAAAAAAATATTGAGCAAAAAAATACTGAGTAAAGAACTGTTAGTTAAGATAGAAGTATCGTCATTCTCACCGGGCATGTACATTGTAAAAGCCACAGGCAATGGGTATCTGTCAACTGCCAAGTTTGTGAGGGAGTAGGGGTGAAATTTTTTAACATGAATATTACCTTGAAACCCTTTCTAAACCCTCTTTAGCATGTGGATAATTATTTTGTCTCAATTGTAATGCTTTGGTGTAATCCTCTTTGGCAGCAGTAATATTGCCTACATATTCATAACACAATCCACGATTGTAATAGGCTTCTGCATAGTTGGGGTCTGCATTAATGGCATCGGTATAGTGTTTAATTGCCTGGTCATAAACTTTCAGGTATTCATGATGTATGTAGCCTAAGTTGAAATGCGCATTCTTGTTTTTTGGGTTTATCTGAATAATGTCTGTATAAAACTGTATGGCTTTGTTAAACTCCTGATTGTCCTGATACCATAAACCAAGTCCGTACATAGCTTCTTCGCTGTTTGGTTTAATTTTTAATGCATTTGTATAATAGTCCACACAAAGTTTGTTGTTCTGCAAATACATCAATAAACCTAATTGAATCTGTGCTTCATAAAATTGTGGATCTATGGCAACAGCATTTCTGAAAGCTGTGATGGCAGCTGCTGTATCTTTTTTCTCTTTTAAGTTAAAACCCTGCATCAGTAAAGCCTTGGTGTTTTTTGGGTCTTTCTGTAATACCGTATCTAAGTAAAGTAATGACTGCTCCTGATTGTTGGTATATAAAAATATTTCGGCTAACTTAAAAGCAGCATCAAAGTTTGAAGGTTGCATTTGGCGCACTTTCACTAATGCATTGCGAGCGTCTTTTACTTTATTCATTCTGAAACTAAGGTCGGAATAAAGCATCAGATATTCCGGGTCGGATGGTTTGATGTTAATGGCTTTTTCCATATCGAAATACGCCAAATCAAACATACTTTTTTGGGCATAGGCAGTGGCACGGTCGAAATAGTTTTTTGGATTGGTGCTGTCGGCTTTTATGTTTTCTGTGAGTAAAGCAATTTTATCTTTTGTTTCCTTAGTTTCATTTTTGTTATTGGTGCATGCTGCTATCAGAAGCACTGAAGTGCAAACTAAGTAGAATCCTGTAAATCTCATTTTTATATTATTGTTGTGCAAATATCGTTATATAATGAAAAAAGCCACCGAAATTCGGCAGCTCCTTTCTTTTACCAATAAACAAATAATTATTTTTCTAAGCTGTTTTTAAATTCATGGCTTCTTTAATCTTATTTTCAATCTCATCGGCAAGCTCAGGATTGTCGGCAAAAAGTTGTTTCACCGAATCACGTCCCTGACCAAGTTTGGTATCGCCATAGCTGAACCACGAACCGCTTTTCTTTACAATGTTTAGTTCAACACCAAGGTCAACAAGTTCTCCGGTTTTAGAAATTCCTTCGCCATACATAATGTCAAATTCTGCCTGACGGAATGGAGGAGCTACTTTGTTTTTAACCACTTTAACACGTGTGCGGTTACCTGCAACACTGTCACCATCTTTTATCTGTCCAATTCTGCGAATGTCTAAACGTATTGATGCATAATATTTCAATGCATTACCACCGGTTGTTGTTTCAGGATTTCCAAACATGACCCCAATTTTTTCGCGAAGCTGATTGATAAAAATGCAGCAACATTTAGTGCGATTGATACTTGCAGTAAGTTTACGCAATGCCTGTGACATCAATCGTGCCTGCAATCCCATTTTAGAATCGCCCATTTCGCCTTCAATTTCACTCTTTGGCGTTAGGGCAGCAACAGAGTCAATAACGATTATATCAATGGCACCGGATCGAATAAGGTTGTCTGCAATTTCAAGTGCCTGCTCGCCATTGTCGGGTTGCGATATTAGAAGATTCTCAATATCACAACCTAATTTTTGAGCATAAAAACGATCGAATGCATGTTCTGCATCTATATAGGCTGCAATGCCACCATTTTTTTGTACGTTGGCAATAGCGTGAATGGCTAATGTTGTTTTACCTGAAGATTCGGGTCCATAAATTTCAATTACACGTCCTTTAGGAAGTCCGTTAATGCCTAAAGCAATATCTAATGAAATACTTCCTGTCTGTATGGCTTCAACCGGTTCAATGGCATCTTCGCCCATGCGCATAATAGTGCCTTTACCATAGGTCTTATCTATGCGCTCAATGGCGGCTTGTAAAACTTTTAATTTCTCTTTGTCGGGTGCTTGTACTGTGCTCATGTGTCTTATTTTTTTGAATGTTTATTCCGACAAAGTAATGGTTTTCGGCAATTCTGATTTATGAAAATTCAATATTTTGTTTTCAACAGCGGCAATGCCGTCCTCGTTGTGATTGTAAATCTGTTATTTAGGTCTGATTTTTATTTTTAAATCAACAGGTTTAGTGACTGCATTACAATCAAATTGGAAATTTTAAGGTTTTAAATGAATTTATGTAAACGGCATATAATCAATGTGTTATATGATTGTTAGGTATAATTACTGCTAAAAGGGATTTTTATTCAGATTCTCAGAAACGCTTCATCACACGGGCAACTTCTCTTTTTGCTTCCTGTTCTTTTTCTGTTTGTCTTTTATCAAACATTTTCTTTCCTCTGGCTAAAGCAATTTCAAGTTTTGCAAATCCCTTTTCATTAAAGTAAATACGTGTTGGAATTAATGTTGTACCCTTGGTTTTTAATTTGGTTTGAAGTTTTACCAACTCACGTTTATGCATCAGTAATTTTCTGTCGGACTTAGCAATGTGATTTGCATATCCGCCTTGCTTGTACTCTGCAATGTGAATGTTTTTTACCCACAGTTCATTGTTTTTAAAAACACAATAGGCATCAGTTAAATTTACTTGTGCCTTGCGCAATGATTTTACCTCAGTACCCGTAAGTACGATGCCGGCTTCAAACTTCTGCTCAAAAAAATAGTCGAAAGAAGCTTTTTTATTGACAGTTTCGGGAGCAAAATCTTTTTTAGCCATAACGGTTGCAAAAATAAAATTATACTACCAACATTGGGCATTTCACTTTGTGCCGTACTTTGTCAATTGTTGTTCCAAGTAAAAAATCTTTTAATCCTTTATGACCATGCTGTCCCATTACAATTAAACTTGCATCAAAATCATTTACAATTTCAGGAATAACATTTCCGGGGTTGCCATGCGCAATCTGATACTCGGCAAAATAACCCATGCCTTTCAATGTTTTAATATAATGTTCTAAGTGTTGTTTGTCATGTTCACTTTCCATGTCTTCAATTTCTTTACCGAAGGTTAATGCACCTGCACTTTCCACAGCATGAATCAATAGGTAGTGTGTATTTAGTCCGCCAACACTTAAAGCATTTTCAATGGCTTTTTTATCACTCGAACTAAAATCCAATGCAATGGCAATGCGTTTGTATTTTACGTTTTCCGGAGTTGAAATCTGACTTGGTGTGTCATGAAATACTTTTGACCGAAATGAGGTTTTACCGATTATTGGATAGAAAATTGTCAGAAGCAACAACCATCCAATGCCTGCACATGCAATGCCTAATAATATTTTCCATAACAAAAGTGTGTCGCTGTGAAAGATAACACTCACTTCTTCTGCAACAAGTTTAATGTTTAACCCAACAATGATCAGAGCACACACCCATGACAAAGTTTTAATGACCGGCCCAATGGCAAATTCGCCCATTTTATTTCTGTCACTCACAAAATGAATGAGTGGAATCACTGCAAAGCCCAACTGTAAACTAAGAATCACCTGACTTAAAACAAGCAACTCACCGGTGCTTCTTTCTCCAAAAACATGAATGGTGATGAGTGCAGGCACAATTGCGATAAGGCGTGTAACTAATCTGCGCACCCAAGGTTGAATACGAAGGTTAATATAGCCTTCCATAACAATCTGTCCTGCTAATGTTCCGGTGATGGTAGAACTTTGTCCTGCTGCAATTAATGCTACCGCAAAAAGAATAGGGGCAAGATTGTTTCCCAACATGGGAGCAAGTAATTGATGTGCATCCTGAATTTCTGCAATTTCAAAAAGTCCTGACTTGTGAAACACTGCTGCAGCAAGCACTAAAATGGCTGCATTGACAAAGAATGCCATGTTCAATGCAATTGCACTGTCGGCAATATTAAAGCGGATTGCACGCCAGATAGATTTGCTACTTTTTTCAATTTTTCGTGTCTGCACCAATGATGAATGCAGATAAAGATTGTGAGGCATAACAGTGGCACCTATTATTCCAATAGCAATATACAGTGCCTCATTACTCAATGCAGAAGGTATAAGCCCTGAGGCAACTTCTGCCATGTTGGGTTTGGCAAAAAATATCTCAGCTAAAAATGAAAAGCCGATTATTGCAACTAAAGAAATAATAAAAGCCTCCATTTTTCTGATACCTAAATTGATGAGAAACAAAAGCAAAAAAGTGTCCAATACAGTTATTATTACACCTGTGGCAAGAGAAATTCCAAAAAGCAATTGCAGTCCAATGGCCATACCTAATACTTCTGCAAGATCGCAGGCTGCAATGGCAATTTCTGCAAGTACATACAGGCATATATTTACAAAATGCGGATAGGTTTCTCTCGATGCCTGTGCAAGGTCGCGGTTACGAACAATTCCTAAACGGGCACTCAGGCTTTGAAGCAGCAATGCAATAAGATTACTCATTAGCAACACCCAAAGCAGCTGATAGCCAAACTTACTTCCGCCTGCAATGTCTGTTGCCCAGTTGCCGGGGTCCATATAGCCAACGCTGACCAAATATGCCGGACCGAAGAAGGCAAAAATCTTTTTAAACATTGAGCGCTTTCCGGAAGTGTCAACCGATGCATTAACCTCCTGCAGCGAGGGCTGAAATTCTTTTTGCTTCTTCATTTTACTCTGATAATCCACAAATTCTCTGCAACATCACGACTGATCTGCAATACTTTTTTATTGTTAACTTTTACTTCTAAAGAATTGTCGAACTGATTAATGTCTTTTATGAGTAATCTTGCTCCCGGGGTCAGCCGATGCTTAGATAAAAATTTCAATAAGGCAGGGTTCTGATCTTCCACAGAACGTATTTCAACAATACTGTTTTGCCCGGCTTCAGAAAGGCGAACGGTTTTTAATTTTTCTATTTCACCTTTGCGATTCGGAATAGGGTCACCATGCGGGTCAGTTTTTGGGTTGCCTAAAAAATGTTCTAACCGGTTGCTTAATTCATCGCTGGTGGCATGTTCTAACTCTTCGGCCATTTCATGCACTTCATCCCAGCTGAAACCTAGTTTTTCTGATAAAAATACCTCCCATAAACGATGCTTTCTGATAATGTTTAATGCCACCTGCTTGCCTTTGTCAGTCAGCCTTGCACCATAATATTTTTCATAGTCAACCAGCTTTTTTTCTGATAGCCTCGATAACATATCGGTAGCTGTGGCAGCTTTAATCTTTATTGCTGCAGCAAGGTCAGAGGTCAACACATTTTGATGATTTCCATCAGAAAGTGTATAAATCTGCTTAATATAGTTCTGCTCGGTAGGTGATAATTGATAATACATGTTTTCAAAATTTAGACAAATGTAAGAATAAAAATTAGATTCGTCTAAAAAAATAATCAAACATAAAGATTACTTAGTTACCCAATTCTGCTGGTTTAGTTTTAGTTTTGCACTATGTATAAACTTTTAATCAAACCTTTTCTGTTTCTATTCTCTCCGGAACAGGCACATCATCTTGTGTTTAAAATGTTGAAAATGGCATTTAAAATTCCGGGTGTTAGTACTATCATAAAATCTTTATATGTTATTGATGGCAAACAGTTACCGGTTGTTTTAGGGAATCTTAAATTTAGTTCACCGGTAGGGCTGGCAGCCGGGTTTGATAAAGATGCTTATCTATTTGATGAATTAGCAGCTTTTGGTTTTGGATTCATTGAAATCGGAACCGTAACACCACGTCAGCAACCGGGTAATCCCAAACCCCGATTATTCAGACTTCCGGCAGATGAGGCTCTGATTAATAGAATGGGATTTAACAATGAAGGTGTTGATGCCGTTGTTGAACGACTTAAAAAACGAAAGACAGGTGTTTTAATTGGTGGAAATATTGGAAAAAACAAACTCACTGCCAATGAAGATGCGCTTGATGACTATCTGATTTGTTTTGAAAAATTGTTTGATGTGGTGGACTATTTTGTGATAAATGTGAGTTCGCCAAACACTCCGGGTCTGCGTGCATTACAGGAAATAGAACCATTGACAAAACTATTGAACGGTATTCAACAAAAGAACAGAAGCTATAGAAATCCAAAACCTGTCTTTTTAAAAATAGCGCCTGACCTTACTTTTGAACAAATAGACGAAATTGCAGTTTTAGTTGAAGAAACTAAACTGAATGGATTGATTATCAGTAATACTACCATAAGTAGGGAGGAATTAAAAACTGATACTGAAACAATTGAAAATATAGGTGCAGGTGGTTTAAGCGGCAAACCTCTGAGAAGCCATTCAACAGAAATAATCCGTTATCTTTCTCAGACAAAAAAGGTAAAATTTGACATCATTGGTGTGGGTGGAATTCATTCTGCATCTGATGCTATTGAAAAAATAGAGGCTGGAGCCAAGTTGGTGCAGCTTTATACGGGTTTTATTTATGAGGGACCAGGATTGGTTAAAAAAATCAATCATGCTATGATAAAAAGATGAAAAACTAGTTTGTTGAATACTTGCTGTCATTGCTGTGGAAGTACTTTAATTACTTTTTTATATTTGAAACGTCATTAAAACCAATGAATCACATTGCCGGAAAAATTGAAAATAATAGAATGTCCTCGTGATGCCATGCAGGGAATGCATGATTTTGTTCCCACGGACTTAAAAATTGAGTACATCAACAAGTTGCTTGAAGTGGGTTTCGATACCATTGACTTTGGCAGTTTTGTTTCGCCTAAAGCCATTCCACAAATGCGCGATACGGCAGAAGTATTGGCAGGACTTAACAAAAGCTCAACTAAACTTCTAGCTATTATTGCTAATGTACGTGGTGCTGAAGATGCTGTAAAGCATCAGGCAATAACCTATCTGGGTTATCCGTTTTCTATTTCCGAAACATTTCAGAAAAGAAACACAAATGCCACAATTCAGGAATCTTTGGTAAATTTAAACACCATTCAACAGTTGACACACAATTCCGGTAAAAAGCTGGTCGTTTACATTTCCATGGGTTTCGGTAATCCTTATGGTGATGAATGGAATGTTGATTATGCAGCACGTTGGATTGATAAAATTCAGGCCATGGGTATCGAAACAATTTCTCTGGCCGATACGGTTGGTGTGGCTAAAGAAGCAGACATTTCATATCTGTTTAATGAGGTTATCAGAAAATTCCCTAAGGTAGAATTTGGAGCCCATTTGCATACCACCCCCGGTAACTGGCTTAGCAAGCTGGCAGCGGCTTATGATGCCGGATGCAGGCGATTTGATACGGCAATTCGGGGCTTTGGCGGCTGCCCAATGGCAACTGACAAATTAACCGGAAACCTTGCAACCGAAAATGCAGTACAATACCTTTTAGGAAAAAATAAAAATTTAACAATAGATATACAAAAACTGAATGATTGCATCTTATTCTCAAACCGCATCTTCAATGAACATTAAAAAAACAATTTCATTCACTAAAAAAATTTTTACGCTTTTAGTAATACTCGGCTTAGCATCTTCAACCCTCGTTCATGCACAAAAAGGCAGCCTCGAGCTTTTAGGTAACGTTAAACAAAGCGGTAAAGGCCTTGAAGGAGCAGAAATCAGTATAATGAAAGGTAATGAACAAGTGGACAACATTCTCTCCGGCAATGGGGGTAAGTTTATCATAAACCTTGACCTTGATGCGGTTTTTACACTTGTATTTTCAAAAGCAGGTTGTGTTACTAAGTCAATTGTATTTGATACCCGCGTACCGGAGCCGGTAAAAAATCAGTTATTATCGAATAGAAAATTCGGCATAGAATTATTTAAAGTGCCTGATGGCGTTGAGCAGCCTAAGGAATTGTCAAAGCCCGTTGCCAAATGGAGTTGGAATGATGCTTATGACGATTTTGATTATGATTTAGAGTACAGCAATGCCCGTAAGCAAGAAAACGAAGTGGTTAAAAAACAGTTGGAAGAGCAGGCCATAGTTCAGGAAAAGCAGAAAAAGGATTCGTTGGCAAAAGCACGTTTAGATTCCATCAATCAGGCAAAAGCTGATGAGCAGGCACGCCTTGCAGAGCTTGCAGCAAAGAAGGCAGAAGAAGCCAAACAGAAAAAAATAGAAGAGGAAAGATTGGCAGCTTTAAGTGCTGCAAAAAAGCATGAGGAAGACAGTTTACGTGCAGCACAACTTAAAGCCGATGCAATAGAACGGGCTCGACTTGCTGCACTGGAAAAAGCACGTCAGGATAGTATTGCAAAGGCAAATGCACTTGCCGATCAGTTGGCGCGTGAGCAGGCAGCGGAACAAAAGCGTTTGGCAGCATTAGAAAAGGCCAGACAAGACAGTATTGCTAAGGCTGATGCAGCAGCAAAAGAGCAGCTTGCAGCATTAGAGAAAGCACGACAAGATAGCATTGCTAAAGCAGATGCAGCAGCAAAAGCGGCAGAAGCAGCACGATTGGCTGCATTGGAAAAAGAGAAAAAAGATTCATTGGCCAAAGCCAAGGCTGAAGAAGAGCGGTTGGCAAAAGAACAAGCCAAGGAGCAAGCCCGTTTAGCAGCATTAGAGAAAGCACGACAGGATAGCATTGCCAAAGCAGATGCAGCAGCAAAGGCAGCAGAAGAAGCACGTCTTGCAGCATTAGAAAAGGAACGTAAAGACTCTCTTGCCAAGGCTAAAGCAGAAGAAGAGCGGTTGGCTCGTGAGCAAGCAAAAGAGCAAGCCCGTTTGGCAGCCTTGGAAAAAGCAAAACAAGACAGCATTGCTAAGGTTGATGCAGCAGCAAAGGCGGCAGAAGCAGCCCGTTTAGCAGCATTGGAAAAAGCCCGTCAGGATAGCATTGCTAAAGCAGATGCGGCAGCAAAAGCAGCAGAAGCTACACGATTGGCAGCATTAGAAAAAGCAAGACAAGACAGCATTGCCAAAGCAGATGCGGCAGCAAAAGTTGCAGAAGCAGCACGGTTGGCTGCGTTAGAGAAAGCAAGAAAAGACAGTGTAGCCAAAGCAGAAGCTGAGGCCAAAGAGCAAGAAAAGTTGAGGTTAGCAGCCTTGGAAAAGGCCCGTCAGGATTCTATTGCACAAGCAAAAATATTAGCAGAGAAAAAAGCAAAAGAAGAAGCAGCAGAACGTGCCCGACTTGCAGCGTTAGAAAAAGAAAGACAGGACAGCCTAGCTAAAGCACAGGCCTTAGCAGCTGCTGAAGCAAAACGTAAAGCACAAGAAGAAGCAGAAGCACAACGACTGCGTGACATCGAAGCTCAAAAGCAGGCTCTGGCAAAAAATAATGAGCAAAATGATAAGAAACAAAATACTGCTACGCTACCGGTTTTTGTTGATAAAGATTATGCCGAAGGGCTTACCGAGGAAACGCTCGATGAATCCAACCGGAAAATTTACCGCACCATCATTAAAAAATCTAATACAACTGATGTGTTTTCAAAAGTGGTTTATAACTGGGGTGGAGTATATTTCTTTAAAAATACTACCAGCATGTCTGAGTCTAACTACAACAATGAATTGAGAAGGTATAAAGAACAGTTAGGAAAATAGGAGTTTGTTAGCATAGTTTTAATTTATTTAGCATAATTTAATACGTTAAATTAAAACTAATTATCAGCCATTCTTAATAACTCATTTACTGTTTTCCAGTTTCTGGTTGTAGCCGTGACTTTAAATTTGTTTTCAAAAAAACTATTTGTCAGTTTAGTTTTTCCATACCCATCTGGACAGTACAAGTAAATACATCTTTCGTCTAAAAAATAGCGCTCGTTTTTTAGACTGATATCATTAGTTTCTGTCGAATTAATGTTGTCTGGTTGTTTTTTAAGAAAGGTAACATGAAAAAATGCTTCATTTAATTTCTTGTCTTTAGTATAAGGATTGGCTGCAATACAGTTTGCTAATTCAGACTTCGACAATGTGATAACCGGTACTTCAAAACCAAATTTTTGTTGGATGGCCTTTTCTAATTTTTTACTTAGAGCATCACAGTTATTTTGTGCCGATTGAAAAACAATGTTGCCACTTTGTATGTAGGTTTTTACTTGTTGCATTTTTAATGTTGAACAAAGTTCTTTTAATGCATCCATTTTAATCAGTCTATGTCCACTGACATTTATTCCTCTGAGAATAGAAATATAAGGAGTCATATTAAAACAGAAATACTAATTACTTTTAGTCACGCTAAATTTTTCAACGGTGTTTTTTATCGGTGGCAGACTTTGAAGATAAATGAACAAAGCTGCAAGATCAGTATGATTCATACCTGCATACATTGTCCAAGGCATTGTTGTTTGAAAAGTGCCCGGAGTAACTTTTACATTGGTATAAACGCTGTCAGAATACATTTTAAATCGGTCAACAAACTGTTGACTTGTCCAAGTTCCAATACCAGTTTCTTTATCAGGAGTAATGTTTGCAGAACGAACAACAGTGTTTCCGGGGAGCATAAATTCAAATCCACCGGCATAAGGCTGACCAACAATTTTACCCTTTATCTGTTTGGTGTGACATTCCATACAGCCAGAAGCTGTGGCAATATATTTTCCATAACTTAATTGGTCGCTCTGAGGAGGAATTTTTGTAAATGATGGTTTCTTAGGAATAGTATTGATAATAAAATTCATTGGAAAATCGGATGATGATATTTCTGTCTTGTTTTCAATTGGTTTTAAGGTGCGGATATAAGCAATTATAGCTTCAATATCATTTTTGTCCAATTGTCCATAAAGAAGATGTGGCATAATAGGGAAGAGGGCACGACCATCTTTGGAAACACCGGATGTAACGGCACGGAAAATTTCACCATCTGTCCAATCATGCAAATGAAATGGCGTAATGTTGGGTGCAACATACTTACCCGGAAATCCAAAGTGTTGATCGAATGTTTCACCACCTTTGCCTTCAGTGCCTGCAACCATAGGTCCTGCAAAATAACTCCAGTCGCGGGTCGAATGACAGTCAATACATAAAGTTACATGATGTGCTAAATAACTCCCACGTTGAATTTTTTCAGCAGTTGCTTCAATTTTAATATCTGGAGGTGGACCAACATCAGGTAGTGCCAATTTTACATACGTTAAAAATCCAAACACTACGAGTAATAATATCCCTAATGAATAGACAATGACTTTAATAAACTTATTCATCTTAATTAATTTAGTGATTACTTTTTGAATCAAACAAAAGCAGGGTTGCAAGCATTGATTCAGCTACAAACTTAAATAGGAAATCTATTTAATTGATAACTAAAGTGATTTATTTTTTGAAAAAATAAGCCTTATTTTAATGAAATCTTCTTCTTTTTGTCCATTTATAGATTTCCATCCACAATACAGATGTTGCAGCCACAAACAGTGTTATGATTATTTCTTTAAGATTAAGCCCTGTAAGTTTGAAAAAGTCTGCTAAAGCCGGTACATATAG
Organism: Bacteroidia bacterium; assembly: GCA_037045145.1. Taxonomy (NCBI): domain Bacteria; kingdom Pseudomonadati; phylum Bacteroidota; class Bacteroidia; species Bacteroidia bacterium. Next base: position 136,837 of record JBAOIA010000012.1, on the reverse strand, counting down.
AATCAGTAATAGAATAAATAATGTTGAACCAATGACAAATGGGAATAAGATGTTCTTATGCTTGAAACAAGTTATAATACTGTAATAAAAAGATCGGTTTACCAAACTTAAAAAAACATTGGCAAATATTAAGGTTGTAAATACTAATGCTCTTGTTTTTTCTTCATTGCCACCAAACCAAACACTCCATTGATAAACAAATAATACACCTAAGGTTATCGCTAATCCCTGAATAATACTTGTTGTCAGTTCTCTCCAGTTTAAAAAAGTTTCAGTCATGACTCTTGGTTTTTGCTTCATGATATTCTTTTCAAGAGGTTCGTTTTCGTAAACAATAGAACAGGTTGGGCCCATAACTAATTCTAGAAAAATTACATGTACGGGAGTAAAAATGTGAGAGAAAACCCATCCCAGAAACAATGGTAGCGTGACTGTTAAAATTATTGGGATATGAATGGAGATGATATATTGAATAGCCTTTTTCAGGTTGGAATAAATTCTTCTGCCTGCAGCAATACCTACAATTAATTTATCCAAGTCATCATTAGTGATGACTAATGATGCTGCAGCCTTTGCAATTTCGGTGCCTTTGTTTCCCATGGCAACACCAATATGAGCGGCTTTTAATGCAGGACCGTCATTCACACCATCGCCTAACATGGCCACAATTTCTCCTTTCTTTTTCAAAGCATTTATTACAGCAAGTTTAGACTCAGGATACATACGTGTAAAAAGTGTCTTGTTTTCAACTTCCTCTATCAATTGTTTTTCGTTTAGGTTGACAACATCTTTTCCTTCGATAGCCTCGGTAATATTCAATACGCCTGCTTGTTTGGCAATAGTTTTGGTTGTTGCATTATTATCGCCAGTAATAACTTTTACTTTTATGCCAGCATCGTAAATTTGTTAAAACACAGTTTGAATACCTTGCTTCGGAGGGTCGTAAAAAACTACCAACCCAAGAAAAGTAAAACTTAATTTTTGTTGTATTTCAGGAAATTCATTGCCTTCAAAATGCGAAAGTGCAACTCCTAATACTCTATATCCTTTATTGCCAAAATCATGAATCACATTTAAGATATTCTCTTTTTCGCTTTCAGAAAGTACAGACACATTGATGATGGCCTCCGGAGCACCTTTGGCTGCAATGATTCTTTTCTTGTTTGCATTTTCAAAAATGTGTGTCATCATTGGAGGCTTTCCTTCTAAAGGATATTCATGTATCATTTTGAATTGGGTGCGCTCATCTGTTTTTTGAGTCTGGGCATAAACATGATGTAGCGTTTTTTCCATTGGGTCAAATGGCATTGGCTCGCTGCTCCACATAGCAAAGTCTATGAGTGTTTTCAAGTCACTGTCTGCAAACTCCGACTCGTCATATATTTTGTTGGTTTTTAGGAGATATAGATGTTTAAGATGCATGGAGTTTTCAGTAATAGTTCCTGTCTTATCAGTACAAATTACAGTAGTGCTGCCTAAGGTTTCAACAATATTGCTGCGTTTTATAATTACACCATCGCGCATCAGCTTCCATGCGCCTAAAGCTAAAAAAGTGGTAAATGCTACTGGAATTTCTTCCGGCAGTACAGACATGGCAAGGGTTAATCCACTCAATAAACTTTCAATAAGATTTTTTGTATTCAGGTAACTGATGATACAAACGAGAAGAAAAATAATACTTCCGAAAATAGCCATCGTCATGACAAATTTTTGAATTTGTTTTTGTAATGGTGATGATTCTTCTTTTATTGCAGCAATAGAATTTCCAATTTTTCCTAACCTTGTTTGCCTTCCAATTTGTTCAACTTCAAATACAGCCAGTCCTGAGGCAGCCATAGTTCCGTCATAAACAAGATTGTCCTTGCTTTCACTGTTTTTATACACTGAAAGACTCTCGCCTGTAAGTAAAGATTCGTTTACAGAAAAATCATGACTGTACATGATTTTACCATCTGCATTTATCATTTTCCCTTCTTCTACAATACATAAATCTCCAACTACAAGATCGTGCGTTGGTATTTTAATAACCTGCGAATTTCGGATAGCCGTACTCAGTGGTTCATTTAATTTTTCTAAAGCTTCAAGTGCTTTTTTACTTCTGTTGTCCTGATAAAAAGAAATGGCAGAGACTGCTACTATTGCCAGAAACATAAAGTAGGCTTCACCTCGATCGCCAATAATTAAGTAAATAATAGCAACAGCAAGAAGCAGTATGAGCATAGGCTCCTTCAATAATTCCAGTACCCAATTAAAAATAGTATTGCCTTGCTTTGTGTTTTTCTGGTTTATTCCATACCTTGACCGTGACGATTCAACCTCCTTATCGGTTAATCCTCTTAAATGAGCAGGGATGTTATAATGCATAAGATGCTATAAATTTTATGACCTAAGCAGTTGAGTTTGGGGTCAATTCGATTTTAATTTTATGCAATTATATGTTTAAATAAAGAAGTATAACTTTAGAATGCATCTAAATTTTGAGAAGTACCTAACAACTTTATCGGAAGTTATATATTAACTTACAAATAGCTGGTAAACTTCATGAGCTTTTTTATCTTTGCACGAAAGAGTAAGAATTAAGTTTTAGAGTAAAAACAATTGCAGATATGACAGAAGGTTCGGTTGAATCAACAATAATAAATCAGGTTGCTGAAATTACATTTTTTCACCCTCAGAGTAATTCACTTCCCGGAGCACTATTACGCAAACTTGCAGCCACAATTGAAGAAGCAGGTAACAATGAAGCGGCTAAGGTTATTGTTCTTCGCAGCAAGGGCGAAAAAGCCTTTTGTGCAGGTGCATCATTTGATGAGCTGATAAGTATAAACAGTGAAGCACAAGGCAAAGATTTTTTTTCAGGTTTTGCAAGTGTAATTAATGCTATGCGAAAAGCACCAAAGTTTGTACTTGCAAGAGTACAAGGTAAGGCTGTTGGTGGTGGTGTAGGTTTGGCATGTTCGGCAGACTATACCTTAGCACATGTTTCAGCATCGGTTAAACTTAGCGAGCTTGCAGTGGGAATCGGGCCTTTTGTAGTAGGTCCTGCAGTTGAAAGAAAAATTGGTACAGGTGCATTTACGCAACTTACCGTAAACGCTACAGACTGGCAAAGTGCAGATTGGGCTAAGGAAAAGGGAATGTTTGCCTCTTTGCATGATAACATTGAAGAATTAGACGGTGCTATAAATAAATTGGCACAGCAACTTGCCGCCAGCAACCCTGAGGCAATGAAAATGTTAAAACAGATTTTCTGGAAAGGCACTGAAGGATGGGATACATTGTTGATGGAAAGGGCAGCAATGAGCGGTAAATTAGTTATGTCTGATTTTACACGAAATGCCATTGAGAAATTTAAGGCCAAAGCAAATTAAAATCATCCTTTAGCATTAGAAAAATGATTGCAGAAAAAAAATTGGAATCGCAACCTATATCAACAGAAATTGTTCTCAAAGCATTCAGACTGATGTGTACAGCGCGTGCCATGAGTGATTTGTACGAGGAGAATGCAACATTTACTGCTAAGTATGTGCATGCCTGCTCGCGCGGACATGAGGCAGTGCAGATAGCATTAGGCCTTCAGCTTAAAAGCATAGATTATCTCTCAGCATACTATCGTGACGACAGTATTTTACTTTCAATAGGAATGACTCCCTATGAACTGATGTTGCAGCTTATGGCAAAACGTGATGACCCGTTTTCCGGTGGACGTACTTACTATTCTCATCCTTCGTTAAAGCGTGATGATATGCCAAAGATTCCACATCAAAGCAGTGCTACAGGAATGCAGGCTATACCTACCACAGGGATTGCACTTGGTATGCGTTATCTCGAAAACCAAAAACTTACTGGATATGCCGAAGGCGAATATCCTGTTACAGTTTGTTCTCTTGGCGATGCCTGCGTAACGGAAGGTGAAGTTTCTGAAGCCTTTCAGATGGCAGTGCTTAAAAAGCTTCCAATACTTTATTTTGTTCAGGACAATGAGTGGGATATTTCTGCTCATGCTTCAGAGATTCGTACCATGAATGCTTTTGAATATGCAGAAGGATTTAAAGGATTGGAAACACGCAGTATTGATGGCACCGATTTTTTTCAGTCATACAATACTATCAAAGAAGTTCTAGATATTATACGTGCAGAACGCAGACCATTTTTGATTCATGCCAAAGTACCATTACTTGGACATCATACTTCAGGTGTTAGAAGAGAATGGTATAGACATGATTTGGAGGAAGCAAAGAAAAAAGATCCGTTACCAAAGTTTATACAACAACTTGAAGAAGCAGGATTTACCTCTGACGAGTTGGATACAATAAAGAATGAAACACGAAGCCTTGTTGAAGACGACTTTATAAAGGCCAAGGCAGCTGATGATCCACTGCCCGAAGATTTGTTCAAACATGATTATGCTCCCACAACGATAACAACAGAAAAGGGAATTCGTGAGCCTGCCGGTAAAGAGCCTACCGTTATGGTTGATTGTGCATTATTTGCCGTTAAAGAATTATTGCAGAAGCACCCTGAATGTCTTTTTTATGGGCAGGATGTGGGTGCTCGTTTGGGCGGAGTTTTCAGAGAGGCTGCTACGCTGGCCAAAACTTTTGGTGATGAACGTGTTTTCAATACACCTATTCAGGAGGCATTTATTGTCGGGTCAACGGTTGGGATGAGTGCTATTGGATGTAAACCAATTGTTGAAGTACAGTTTGCAGATTATATTTGGCCCGGCTTGAATCAGCTATTTACAGAGGTGAGCCGTTCCTGTTATTTAAGCAATGGCAAATGGCCTGTATCCTGCATTATCAGAGTGCCAATAGGCGCTTATGGCAGCGGTGGGCCGTATCATTCTTCAAGTGTTGAAACAGTAGTGTTAAACATCAGAGGTGTTAAAGTAGCATATCCATCAACCGGTGCCGACCTGAAAGGATTGATGAAAGCAGCATATTATGACCCAAACCCTGTGGTAATATTTGAACATAAGGGACTTTACTGGAGTAAGATTAAAGGCACAGAAGATGCACGCACTATTGAACCCGATGAAGAATATGTTATCCCATTTGGAAAAGCACGTTTTGTGCAAAAGGCAGAAGCCTTGCAGGATGTAAATACACTGACAGTAATTACTTACGGTATGGGCGTTTATTGGGCAAAGGCAGCGGCACAGGATTTTAAAGGAAGAATTGAAATTATTGACTTGCGCACACTCAACCCATTAGATGAAAATACAATATTTGACTCGGTAAGAAAGCATCATCGGTGTTTGGTGCTTACAGAAGAGCCTTTAAAAAACTCTTTTGCCGAAGCACTTTCAGGTCGCATACAACAGCAATGTTTCACTGCATTAGATGCCCCTGTTGTTGCTATGGGCTCGGAGAATATGCCTGCAATTCCATTGAATTCAACTTTGGAGTTTACTATGATACCCAATGCACAGAAAGTTTCTGAACAGATGAATTACCTTTTAAATTATTAGAATAATGCATTATCGTTTTTCAGTATCCAATGCAGTTTCACACTTTGTTGATGTTGAACTAACCATGCCTGTTAATGATAATGAAACTTTATTAAAACTTCCTGTATGGCGACCCGGCAGGTACGAAGAAGGAAACTTTGCAAAAAATATACGCAACTTTAGTGTTCAGGATAAGAGTGGGAAGGAAGTGAAATGGAAAAAAGTTTCAAAGAGTGTATGGCAGCTGCAAACAAAAAAAAATGATATTATAAAAGTCAACTATCAGTACTATTGCAATCAGCTTGATGCAGGTGCCTGTTTTGTCAATGACAGGCAGATTTATATCAATCCTGTACATTGTTGTTTTTATACCGATGCCAACAGGGGCAATGCCTGCACCGTTGAGATAGTAAGCAACTTCAAAAAAGTAGCAACATCGCTCACACAATTAGAAAGAAATATTTTTTCGGCTAAGAATTTCGATGAATTGGTTGACAGCCCTTTTATCGCTTCAGATGAGTTGATGCATTATGGTTATACTGTATCTGATTGCAGTTTTCATATATGGATTCAGGGTGATTTTAAACCTGATGTTGAACGACTGATTGAAGATTTTAAATCTTTTACACAGATACAATTGAATATGATGCAATCAATTCCTGTAAAAGATTATCACTTTTTAATTGAGGTTGTGCCACATGCTTTTTATCATGGTGTTGAACATTTGGCATCTACAGTTTTAGTGATTGGGCCTTCGGCAAAACTTAATGACAAAGAATTGTATAATGAGTTACTGGGTGTTGCTTCGCATGAATTGTTTCATGTATGGAATATTAAAACCATAAGGCCATTGGAAATGCAACCTTATAATTATGACAGCCCAAATTATGCTGAAACCGGATTTGTCTATGAGGGAGCAACAACATATTATGGCGATTTGTTTTTGGCACGCTGTGGCTTTTTCAATGAAGAAGAATACTTTAATGAGTTGAATATCCGCATCAACAAACATCTAAGCAATGAAGGCCGGTATAATTATTCAGTTGCACAGTCATCTTTTGACACCTGGCTTGATGGATATGTACCCGGGATACCCGGTCGCAAAACTTCTATTTATGATGAAGGCTCATTAGTATCGCTTATGCTTGATTTTTTGATTCGTAAATATTCTGATGGAAAAAATTCATTAGATGACATTTTTATTGAATTATATAATGCCTTTGGAAAAAATGAAATTGGCTATACAGCTAACGATTATTTAAAAGTTGCTTCAAAAAAAGCCGAAAAAAGTTTAGAAACTTTCTTTAACGACATAGTTTACAAAGCTTGTAGCTATCAACCTTTACTTGAAGAAGTACTGTTGTTTGCAGGATTGGAATTAGAAGAGATTCCTTCTAAGAAGAATGCCGAAAGATATTTTGGTTTTAAGACCAACGAAAATGCAGCGCTGCCTGAAGTAATAAGTGTTTCATCCGGTTCACCTGCATTTGAGAGTGGGCTTGCTGTTGGTGATTTGATTATGGGCGTTGATGGTCAGAAGGCGGATAGATTTTATGATATACACATGAGTCAAATTGCAGGGCAGAAAACTAGTTTGCTGATTGCACGGGGTAACAGAATAAAAACTATAGAGATGATGACTTCTTCAAAAAGATATTTTTCGACCTGGAAAGTAAAGCACATAAGTGAAAAAAACGCTGAGCAAGAAAAGTTTTTTAACCAATGGACTAATAACTTTCAGACAAAGCATACACAGAGCAGTTTATAGAAAACGAATTTCCAAAGCCCCTGTGCCATATTTTGCTTGATTAGCCATAAAGACTTTTAGGTCAGCATAGTTTTTAATTTCATTCATTATAGCATTTCGCAATATTCCATTGCCAATACCATGAATGAATATTAGTTGCTTGTAGTTTTTAACTATAGCATTATCCATTTCTTTTCTGAAAGTATTTATTTGCAGCGCAAGCATTTCGCTGTTTGTCATATTTAATGAATCACCGGTTAGATGTTCTATATGTAGATCAATTTCCTTACTGATATCAGAGTCACTTTGCAGCTGTTGCTTTCTGTTTTTTTTAATTTCAGGAGTTTTGACAGGCTGGTTGCTGTCAAATTTTTTTATTAAGTCTTTTATCTGAATGTCATCTGCAACATTCAAATTAATGAGGCTTACTTTTTTTGAAGATGAAAGAAATCCTGATTCTTCATTTTTTGTCTGACTCAACTCAGGTAATTCAACAGCAATATCCTTCGTAAAAGGTCTTTTATAGTCTCCAACGGCAGCAATTAATATTTGAATGTAAAACGATTCTATATTAATTAATTCAGAACGTTTAATTGTAGAAAGGCATACATAACTATTGGGTTTTAGTTCTCCGGTATGTAGAATTGTATGATTATTGTTGCTTCGTTTTCCGAAAATCAGCAATAACAAATTGGGAGTACCATTTACCAATAAATAATCAACACTGCCTGTAAGTACCCTGTCGGCCTTTGAAGGAATGGCATAAAATTCAATAATATTATTATTCAGGTCGAATGGAATTTTTTGTTTTAAAGTACTTGGTTCAGATGATGCTTCCTGAACATCAGTTTGTATTTGCTGTTTTATAAAGGGAACAGTCACTACCAGCTGTGTTTGTAAAGTTTCCATAGTAAATCCGTCTTCCAATTCAATCAATACTCTTCCATTTTGTAATACTTCAAGAATAACACCGTTCAGTTTTTCGTCTTTAAAGCTGACTTTATCGCCCTTTTTCATGATTGAAAAAATTAAAAAAGCACATCAAATGATGTGCTTTCAAGTTTAAAAATAATACTACTAATTTTCTTCGAAATTCTCATCACTCCCCATTTCAACATCGTTAAACTCTTCATTGTCTTCGTCAGTGGTTTCTTCTCCTTCTTCGCCTTCAAGTGTTGCAGTGTCATCTTCGTCATAGTCATTTTCTCCTCCAAATTCTTCTGCAACTGAATTGCTTTCTTCACTTACTTCTGTGTCAATAATCTCATCATCTTCAAGTACAGGAGCAACCTTCACCTTAAACTGACTTGGTGCATCACCGGATACTTTTCTTATATGCGGATAAGTAAGTTTTACATCAGCAGTTGCCATGATTTTTATCAATTCAATATGGAACGCCCAAACGCTTTCGCAGTCAATTAAAAAATAAATTTTCTGATGGGGGTCGGTAATGTAGCTTTTTAGAAATGCTTTTTCAGTTTTTGCAACTGTTTTTCCATCACGATTGGTCTTATCAATATTGGCAATTTCTACACCTTTTTTCCAACTGTCATTACTCATAAAAAATGATGCAGTTCCACGGTTCTCAAATTTAATTGATGATAGAATAGCTTGATGAAAATCGCCAAAGGTTTGCTCTGAGGTAACTTCTATTTCACGATAAATATCTTCGAAATCTTCGAATGATACTTTAAAACGATATACAGCCATGTATAAAATGATTGATTTATTGTTGCAAAATTAGTTTTTTGCTGCAGATTTAGAAAAATTTATTCGCCAACCTGAAGAAAATATTTTAACAAAGTTAACAACGGGATGTGATAAATTTATTTGTTAAAATCAATGATTGTATTCAAAAAAATATTTAATTTTGATTAAATAAATTTAGTCATGCAAAAAAAAATAATTATTACCACGTTTCTGATAGCATTTTTTGCTATGCATGGATATGCAGAATGGATTAAAATCACCTCTGATGTTCCTTCAAAATCTGCTGTTGTTGTCAGCGGCACTCCTGATAATACCGTCATGGAAATTGCATTATCCGGATTCGAAAAACATAGAGTAAAATCACTGGTAGGGGAGTACTACACCATTTCAAGCCCCGAAATGACTCCGAGAATGGAAGAAGGAACCCCTGACCTGCCTAAATTCGCCTTGTCGTTGATTATTCCTGATAATGAAAATATGAGTTTGAGTATTGAACCGGTTGAAGAACTTACTTTTCAGAATATTCAAATTGCACCATCAAAGGGAAATTTGTACAGAGATATTAAACCATCTGATGTGCCATATCGTTTTGGTGATATTTACAGTCAAGATGTATTTTTTCCTTCTAACAAAGGTTTTTTGCGTAGTCCGTTTATACTTCGCGATTTTCGTGGACAAACGGTTGTCATAAATCCATTCAGCTATAATGCAGTGACACAAACATTAAAAGTCATTTCAAAAATTAAAGTTACCATGCAGCAAAAATCAGGTGAAAGTTTGAATTTGCTGAATAGAACCTCATCGCTTCAGAAAGTTGATCGTGATTTTGCAAATATCTATCAGAATATTTTTCGCAATGCAGGCTCATACATCAATTATTTACCTCTGAGTGAAGATGGCGAAATGCTGATTATTTCTGATGCATCATTTATGCAGGCAATGCAGCCTTTTATTGACTGGAAAATTAAAAAAGGATTGCCTGTGGCAATGGTTGATGTAGCCACTGCAGGAGGTACAGCACAACAGATAAAAACCTTCATTCAGAATTATTATAGTACACATAACCTGAAATATGTTTTATTGATAGGCGATGCGCAGCAGATTCCTACTCCAGTTTTATCAGGTGGTGCATCAGACCCATCTTATGGATATCTTTTGGGAAACGACTCTTATGCAGAAGTCTTTGTTGGACGATTTAGTGCGCAGACAGTGGCAGATGTTACAACACAGGTTCAACGATCAGTTGAATACGAAATGCTTCCAACGCCTGGTGTAACTTGGTATTCAAAAGGAATATGTATTGGCTCTGATCAAGGACCGGGTGATGATAATGAAATGGACTTTCAACATCAGCAGGTAATACGTGGAAAAGAACTGGCTTTTACATATAATGCTGTTTCAGAGTTGTATGATGGCTCTCAGGGTGGAAACGATATGTCTGGTAATCCTACTGCTTCTATGTTATCATCAGAAATAAATAACGGTGCTTCAATAATTACTTATACAGGTCATGGAAGTTCGGCATCATTAGGTACCACAGGTTTTTCAAATGCTAATGCAACAGGATTAACAAACATCGGTATGCTGCCATTTATCTGGAGTGTGGCATGTGTTAATGGTGAGTTTGCTAATGCTACTTGTCTTGCAGAGGCATTTTTGCGTGCACAGTATAATGGACAGCCTACCGGAGCAGTAGCCACATTTATGTCGAGCATCAACCAATCGTGGAATCCGCCTATGGATGCACAGGATGAAATGGTTGACTTGTTAGTTGGCACTAATGCCTCCAACATTAAAAGAACTTTTGCTGGACTGAGTATGAATGGCTGCATGCACATGAACGATCAGTATGGTGCTGCAGGAGATGAAATGACAAATACATGGCATTGTTTTGGAGACCCTTCTTTGAATGTTCGTACAGCAACACCTTATTCTATTACGGCAAGTCATAGTCCTGTATTGTTTCCTGGTGCTTCTCAATTGGCCGTTACGTGTAATACAGACAGTGCGCTTGCTTGTTTAAGTGGTAATGGACAGATTCTTTCAACAGGAATGGTGATAGGAGGGAATGTGATTCTAAATTTCAACACCATTAATACACTCGACACTTTGTATTTAACCATCACAGCATTTAACGGCATTCCATACATGGTAGCAATTCCTGTTGTTGCAACTACAGGACCTTTTGTTTCGCTGACAAGTAATGTTATTAATGATGCTGCAGGTAATGCAAATCAACTTGCAGATTATAATGAGGTTGTAGATGTTGATATTATTCTAGAAAACTTTGGACAGGGCAATGCCGTTGGGGTTGGATTTGCAGTAACCTCTACTTGTCCTTATGTTACGATAAACAGCAGCAGTTTGAATCAAGTGAATATTCCGAGTGGAAACACTGCCGGCATTTTAAATGCATTTAATTATACAGTAGCAGCTTTTGTCCCCGATAACACACCTGCAGTTTTTGATATTGTAATAACAGATTCGACAGGTACAGTGTGGAATACTTCCATCACACATTTGCTGAAGGCTCCAGTGTTGCAAGTTTATTCTATTACAGTGTCTGACCCTACTGGAAATAATAATGGTGTTCTTGAGCCCGGAGAAACTGCTGATATAACCATAAAAACAAATAACAAGGGACACAGTGCAACTACTGCTTCAACAGCTACGATGGCAACAAACAGTCCTTATCTTACTATCAACAATACTTCCTATAATACCGGTGTTGTGCAGGCATTATCTGATGTTGATGCTACCTTTAATGTTTCGCTTGCATCAAACATTCAGATTGGTTCAACATTCGATTTGCAATTTAATATTGATGCCAATCCATATTCCGACAACAAGACCTTTAACATGGTTGCTGGAGAGATATTAGAGAATTTCGAATACGGAAATTTCACTACATACCCCTGGCTTAATAATGGAAGTCATCCCTGGACTATTACCAACAGTGGAACTTATCAAGGAGCATATTCCGCACGTACTGCAATAATTGCTGATGGTGATACTTCTGATTTGGCAATAACAGTAAATGTTTTTAATAACGATTCTATATCGTTTTATATGCTCATATCAAGTGAATCAGGATGGGATTTCCTGAATTTTTACATTGATGGGGCATTGATTGATTCTTATTCCGGTGTATATGGATGGGCTTATAAATCATATCCAATAACTATAGGACAGCATACACTTACATGGGCATATATGAAGGATGAAGTATGTTGCACAGGCGGACAAGATTTGGCGATGCTGGATAATATTCAGTTCCCACCATCAACAATGGTGACTTCAATGAAAGATTTTAATTCAGGTAACAACGTCTCTGTTTATCCAAACCCTGCTCAGGATGAGTTAACAATAGTAACAAAAGATTTTAAAAATGCTGAAGTGAAATTATTCGCAACTGATGGTAAACTGATTTATTCAGCATCTAATGTCATTTCTGATGTATATACGTTGCCTCTAAATGATATTTCACAAGGCTTGTATTATCTACAAGTAAGAGCAGCCAATAAACTTTACAACACAAAGATTATTAAACGGTAAAAGAAAACTCCCGTTTTGCAAAACACCGGAATCATTTTTTTGATTTCGGTGTTTTTTTATGAGTAATAAGAAATGATGAGGCGAATTGAATACAATGAAGAGAAATAGATTGTTTAATAAATCTGAATCCTACATTCTGAATTATTTTAAGAAATGCAGAGGTGCTATTCTACTAAAATAGCATTAACAGCCTTTATCAAATGGTCAATGACATATTGTTGTTGTTCGTCAGTGAGATTGTAAAACAATGGCAATGAAATTTCTCTTATGTAGTTGTCTTTTGCTTTTGGAAAGTTCTCTATGCTGTAACCCATTTTTTGGTAAAAAGAAAAAACAGGAACCGGAATAAAGTGCACATTCACTGCAATATCGGCATCAAACATTTTTTGCATAATGGCATCACGTTGTTGCTCTGTACAGTTTTTTATTCGGATTGGATAGAGGTGATAAGAACTTTCGCGCCAGCTTGATTTAAATTCTGGCAGCTGTGCCCAGGCATACTTCGCAAATGCATCATTGTATTTTGTAACAATTTGTTTCCTTCGCTCTAATGTGTCTTTATAACGTTCAAGTTCTACAAGGCCTATAGATGCCATGATGTCTGTCATATTACACTTAAAACCGGCTTCAATAATATCGTAGCGCCAATTACCCTTTTGCATTTTTGCCAGAGCATCTTTGTTCTGTCCATGCAGCGTGTAAATACACAAATAGTCATAAACGCTTTGATTGTCGAAAGATTTTGGCAAGTTTAATGCAATGGCACCACCTTCGGCAGTGGTGAGGTTTTTTACAGCATGAAAAGAAAAGACTGTTACATCTGTGAGTGCTCCGGTTTTTATGTTGTTTGATGAAGCACCAAATGAATGTGCTGCATCAGATAAAATCAAAATACGTCCTAATTGCTGCTGCACTTCATTTGCAGGTACAAATTTATTCTTGATATTCTCTGATTGAACAATACTGTTGATTTTTTGAAAATCGCAAGGCAAACCACCAAAATCAACAGGCATAATCACTTTTGTATTTTTGTTGATGGCTTTTTCTAATTCAGCGGGTAAAATATTAAAATCATCTCCCACATCAACAAAGACAGGTTTTGCATTGCAGTGTATAACTACATTGGCAGTGGCAGAGTAAGTATAAGCAGGTAAAATCACCTCATCTCCTTCTTTGACACCAAACCAGCGAAGCATTATTTCAAGACCTGCTGTGGCAGAATTTAAGGCAAGCATATTAGGTACATTACAGTAAGCCGCAAGAAGTTTTTCAAACTTCTTAGTCTTAGGTCCTGTAGTTATCCAGCCAGAAAGGAGTGTGTCTGCTACTTCATCAATAACACGCTGATCCATGCGAGGTGGTGCAAATGGTACTTTCATAAATTGAAATTAGGCTGTAAAACTACGTATTGTTTTGTTCGTGAACGCACTTTTAGTTTCAGTAACGTTTTTTGTGCTGAAAATGGCATAAAACAAACAAAATAAAATAATACCTGCCTGTCTTTCTAAGATTGATTCTGTGAGCATATTCAATAAAAAAATACATTGAAATGCTATAAATAAATAATGCCTATTCCTGATGGCATAGTAGAGTGGAATCAGCATCATAAGCATTAATAAAGAAATCCCTGTCAGTCCAAAAGCAACTCCCGTTTGGAGATATTGATTATGCGGATTGAAGTGATTCTGATGTGCATAAGTGAATTTATTTTTCAGGTAGATAGAATCCAAACTTGACTTAACATCGCCTGTACCAACACCAAAAAGCGGATTGCGTTGAATGACCTCATAAGCATTTATCCAAAGAGGAATTCTTAGGGTCGTACTATTATATTCCGTTTTTGAAAAGTCAACGTAGTTTGTGTTTTCGCTTAAAAAAATTTCTACTTGCTCAAAACGGTTAATCTTTTTGAATACAAAATAATCTATTGTCAGTACAGAGGCTGCAAACAATGCTGCAAGAATGAAATAGCGTATGTAATTGGGTGACGAAATTATTCTCACAACGGTATAAAATAAAATTGTTGCGTACGATACCACGGTAGCAAGTCTGCTCGAAAGCAAGGTGATATTGACTAAGAAAAATAAAACCATCAATGCCCAGTATGCTTTTTTTAATGTCTTAGTTTGTGAAGAAGTGTCAAAAAGTATTTCTAAAATAAATAATATGGCAAGATTTAAATAAATTGTAAGGTACTGCACATGCATTCCCTTTGAAAGAGCAACATAATAAAAGGAACTCATGTTGCCATGCTGCAGATATTGATTAAATGAAATCAATAGATTATATAAGCAAATTATGCCACAACCGGCTATAAAAAATAATTTATAAGTCTTAATCATCTCACGCGAAATAGCATTAGAAGAAAAAAACAGAGGGAAAATAAGGAAAGAGCTTTTTGCTGTTATTTCAATCCATCCTGCATATTGCGATTGTGTGTAAAGCATACCTATGCAATGTAGCAGAAAATAGGAGAGAGGCAACCACAACAAAGGATTCTGAATTTTAATTTGATATTTACCGGTTAGCCATTGCAGAACGAAAGACATTAGCAAAAGTCCAAGTGCATAATTTATCCATGGCTGGTCAAATGGCAGTAAAAACCCTGTTAGCCAGAATAAGTAATTAAAGATTAATGCTTGTTTGTCCTGAACCATTTTACAGAATGCAAATCAAACAAAATTTCCGGTTGGACAGGTTGGATTCTATTCGCCAAGATAAATTTTTTATGAGGTTTGCAAAATAGTTCATTGTATGTCTATCATAATTTGAATAAAATACTATATTTGACAAAAAAATAAATAAAATGAAAAAACTATTAATCATCAGTTTATTCTTAATAGGTTTTGTATCTATTACCTATGCACAAAAAGTTAATGAGAAAGTACAAATAAAGTCAAATAGTGCCTGGTATCCCGGTAAAATATTAAAGATTAATGCTGAAGATCATACCTATTATGTAACTTATGACGGTTGGGATGAAAGTTGGAATGAGTGGGTTACCGCAGATCGGCTAAAAGATTTTTCAAAAGAAGCACCAGCACAACCATTAACAAAGTTTAAAGTTGGTGATAGAGTTGAAGTAGAGTATGGAATGATTCCTGAGCCTGCAACAGTAATTGAGGTAGGAGAAAATAAATACCATATTAAGTATGATAAAACTGTTTTTAAGGATAAATGGGTTACAGAAAGAGAAATAAAGAAACTATAAACAGTGAACAATATTTTGCAAGGGTGATTTTTAAGTAAGTCGCCCTTTTTTATTTTTGACAAATGATTAAGGAAATTAGAGATAAATATTTAAAAGAGTTTACGGAAGAAACTTATGCTGATTTTTTAGCCTATTTTAATAATCTTTACGACAAAAAAGTAGAATTCCGAATTGCAGAGTCACCTGTATTTATTACAAAAGAGTTAAAAGAGTTGCTCATTGAAGCAGGCAATGAAATTTTAATGCAATCCTTGGCTCCTGATTACCTGCTGAAAAGTGAGCAGGCTATACCTCACGGATTAAAAGTTCCGAATGAACATAAACATCCGCATTTTATTGCGATAGATTTTGCCATCTGCAAAGATGATAATGGAAATTATTTACCTCAGTTAATAGAGCTGCAAGGGTTTGCTTCTCTTTTTTTCTGGCAGGATTTACTGCCACGCACTTATGAAAAATATTTTCAAATACCTGATGGCTTCAGTCATTTTTTTAATGAATGGAACATAGAGAAACATCGCACATTGATGCGCAAAGTAATTCTTGGTAAGCATAATTCAAAGAATGTTATCTTACTTGAAATAGAACCCGAGAAACAAAAAACATGGATTGACTTTTGGGAAACAAAAACACATACGGGAGTTGAGCCGGTTTGTATTTCGAAAGTAATGAAAGAAGGGAAAAAATTATTTTATGATTTAAATGGTGTAAAAACCCCAATTCACAGAATTTATAACAGAGTCATTTTTGATGAGTTGCTTCAACGAAAGGACCTGATTAATGAATTTAATCTGACTGACGATGTTGAAGTGGAATGGGCAGGACATCCAAACTGGTTTTTCAGAATAAGTAAATACACCATGCCTTTTATTAAGAGCAGGTTTGCATCGGAATGTTATTTTTTAAGTGACGTTGACATGTCTCAATTGAATTTAAATGATTTTGTTTTGAAGCCCTTGTTTTCTTTTGCTGGTAGTGGAGTATTGATAGATGTTACAACAACTGATATTGAAAATATTCCATTTGAAAAAAGAAAGGAATATGTACTTCAGCGTAAAGTAAATTATGTGCCATGTATGGAAACACCCGATGGTGCTGCAAAAGTCGAAGTTCGCCTACTCTATATTTGGGATGATGCTGATGCCAAACCGCAGTTGGTACTTAATCTTACAAGATTAAGTAAAGGTGCGATGATTGGTGTTAGTCACAACAAGAATAAAACCTGGGTGGGAGGAAGTAGCTCGCTGATGGAAATTTAATTTGGTGCTGCTTTTTTATTTCTTTTTCTGAAAGTCTCTACTAAGTCTGAAACAGTGTTAAATTCTTTTCTGTAAAAAACACCAATTCCTTGTGTGTATTGCGAGTTTAGGTTGTTGATGAGATTATTTGTATTGGTTTTATTAAAAGCCTTTGCACGAAGGTTTCCGTCTTTGCTGATTTTAAATTCTACCTGAAAATCACCAATGATGCTAGATGTTTGATTACTGTTGTTTGCAACACCAACATTACTTTCAACAGCAACTCTGTTTCTGAACAACTCAGTAGAAATAGAAACATCAAACTCATCTTTGTTAAGTGCATCACCGGGACGATAGTTTAAACCTATATTAAATTTATCACTTAACTGCGATGCCCAGTTCGATAGCTGCTGCGAAACAAACTCACTAAGGTTCTGACCAACTGCATTACCAGAACCGCTTTCTTCAGAGGTGTTTTTTCCTTCAGGTGGTGAAAAACGGTTTAACACGAGAAGGCTGAAAACCTGCCTGTTCATTTCGCGTTCATTACCTAAAATACTGCTCAGACTTGTGCGTACTGCAGGTGTAGCATTTGGTACGTTGACATTAAAAACCACATCTGGGCTCATCAGATTATTCTTTAACTGCAGCAATACTTCAACCGGTACTCTGCTGCGGTTTGACGAGTCAGGTATCAAATCAAATGTTGAAGCTCGAAGGTTGTATTTGGCATTGATGTTTATTGTTGCATCATAGGGAGAGCCTGCCCATTGAATCTGTCCACTCTGAATTTTAAATCTTTTGTTAACGATATTTTGCAGTGTAAACAAATAATCACCTGCAAGAATATTGTAGTCGCCATACATGGAAAAATCACCTGCCTGCGAGATCAACATCCTTAAATTTCCTGTACCATTGCCGCGCATCACATCACCAACCTTTGAATCAAATATCAGCTGAATCTCAGCATCGGGTGTTGCTTCAAGTTGTAAATCCATTTGTATTCCGGTCAAGTCAACTTTATTGTTGATGACAACATGCTTGGTGGCTGTATCATTGACATTGATAAAAGTTATAAAACTACTTTGTGTAACTTCTTCAGGGTTTGAAAGTGGAATGAAAATCTGTGTGCCTGCTTCCGAGCGTGCCACGACATCTAATTTCAACAAGTTTAATGTTCCAATAATTTTAGCATATCCTGTTGCAAATGCTTTACCATAAAACAATTCGTTTTGAGAAGCATTGGTGTTCAGACATTGTAGTTTCTTTGCATCAACTTTCAGACTGAAAGTGAAATCAGTAAAATGATTATGAAATATTTTTCCATCAACAGACCCTTTGTGATTTTGATCGTCTGTAATTCCAACATTGTTGAATGCAATATACTTTTCATCAAAGACAATGTCCTGTTCAGGTAAAATGGCGTATCGTGTATTAAGATAATCAATCAGCATGGAAGCCCGTTGTAGTCTTGCTTTACCGGTTAAGTTAGGCGCTTTTGCTAATCCTGTAAGATTTAATTCACCGGTTGCAAGTCCTGTAATTTTACTTGCAAATCCTTTCAGGTATCTTTCTAATGGTGCTATACTTAGTTTATCAAATTTAATATTAAAACTTAACTCATCGTTTTTAGGTTTGAAAATATAATCACCTTTTACAACGGCACTGTTTCTGTTATTCTGTTCAATGGCACCTTCAATATGCAATTTCTTTTGGTCAGTCAACCAGTCAAAACTTACAATGGCATTACCTAATGATTCGTCATTGAATGCAAAACTGTCAACACGCATTTCGCCTGTAATGATTGCTGTCTGATAAAGCGAACTGAAATTTAAGGTACCACTTGCTGCGCCACCTGTTTTTATATCATACATGGCAAGTAAATCATTTAATAGCGGAATTTTAAACTTAAATAGATTTAAAATCAATACATCTTCTTTGTTGTGGCTGACCTTGCCCTGCAGCATTAGTGATTGACTTTTGTTGGTAAACAACACATTGCTAAATGAAATAGATGCTGAATCGAATAAAATCTCGTTTGAAGGATCAACCTGCCACTTCTCGCCTTTAAACTGTAACAATGATTCAAGTAGATGAAAACGTGTTGCACCATTTGTGTAGGTCTGCTCTGTAGCAAGACGAACTTTTGATGTAGAAAGCGAATCATTGGCAACGGTAAGTGAAATAGATGATTTGTTTTTTTGTGTCTCTGCATCAAACAAAATGTTTTTTAATATCAAACTGTCAGAGATTTTGATCTGAGAGGCAGACAAATCAATGTTCAATAAATTGTTTTTGTTGTTTGAAGTGAGTTTAATGTTTTTGTTTTCAATGTTATTGTAATTAATCCACGGTGATGTTGCTTCCATTTCTATTTCACAATGCTGACGGTTTAGCCTTCCGGAAAACACTGTTTGATTGCTTACCGACAGCCCAGGAGTAAATATATTCAACACAGAGTTCACATTTTTTATTTTTCCATCGAATGAGAAAATGGTATTGGTCTTCTCTATATCAGGTGCAAGTTTGAGCATAAAGGGTGGCAGATGGCAGTTGAGCACATGACCGAATGAATAAATAATTTTTGATAAGATATATTGACCATTAATATTTAAATCTAATAAATCAGAATTGACATTAAAGTTTCTGTTGTTATTCTCCATCCCCGACTGAACCAATATTTTTTCTACAAAAGCAGATTTAAATTCTTCAGAGTAATTAATATTTTTTAGTAGTAGTTTTCCTTCAAATTCATCAAAATTAAATCCACGCATGTTTAGGTTTGCTTCAGTAGAAAGCAATGCAGAAGTATCTCTTTTAATGAGGTTAAGTTTTGTCAATGCAGCGTTTTTAACTATAGCATTAAAGTCAAATAAAGGCTTTTTCTCTCTGAAATCAATACTCCCTTTAAACGAGACCTGAGCATTTCTGTCAATCATGTTTAATGCTCCGTTAAAAAGTTTCCGGGCTACATCGGCATCTAAGTTGATGTTTGAATAGTCATATCCGTTTAAATTTACATGACTCACCATTCCTGTCATTCGTGCATTAACTTTCTCTGATGTAAATCCTGTACCATTTAGCTGTGCGTTAAAGCTGATTGTTCCTACAGCATTTCCCAAACGCCAGAATTTACCAATATCAAAATTATCAGCTGTTAGTTTTCCTGAGTACGTTGACTCGTCAGCTTTGTTTTTAAATTTCAAATTTACATCGGTTGACAGATTGCCAATAGCTGTTGTAATGTTGCCATACGAAACAAAATCGTTATAAAATCCGGTAAATACACCTCTGTAAACAATCTTTCCTAACTCAGAAATGTTATCAGGTACTTTTATGTACTGCTGCTCTGTAAATGGATATTGTTTAATAGATTCAATATCGGCCTTGTCGGTTGATAAATGTTTTATGTTTAGATTAATAAAAGTGGTGTTTACATCTGGTAAACCATTAAGACTGACATCACCTTCAAATCGTGTATTTTTGCCATAGGCTATTTTAAGTTTTTTGGTTTTAAGGTTACTGACTGTACCTCTTGCAGTGCCACTAAATTCAACACGTTTATCTAAGCCAAAAAGCTCTTCGGCAAAATACTGAATGTCGTTTGATGAAATTATACTTTCATTAAATTCACCTTTCATCATCACTTTATTGATGTAGTCTCCAAAGTCTGTAATACTGTTGTATGACATACTGTAGTGTCCGGCATCAATAGAAGAGTAGGGAGTGCGTATCAGAACTTTATTAAACGACATACTGTCATTATAAAATGCAGCATACGTACTAAATGAGTTTATTTTAAATCCTGATTTTTCTTTCAGAGATATTTTACTGCCATAAAAAGAAAACGAGCTGTCAGTTGGTTTTATGTTGTAAAGGTTTGCACTAAAGTCTGAAACATCAATATCTTCAAAATCAATACACGGTGTTTTATCATCCCATTTAAAATCGCGATAGGTGAAATGTATATTGCTTAAAATTACCCTGTTCACAGCAAAATAGAATGGTGATGCTGTTGTGTCTTTTGAAGGCGAACTGAAATAATTTACAATAAAATCGAAGTTCATATCGCGTGTACTTTTCGACTTTGACAACGCAATTCGTGCTTTGTCTAACTGCACTTCATCAAGAATCAGTTTTTTATTTCTTATAAATAATGATTGAAAGGCCACTGTTGCCGTAAGGTGTTTGGCATATAAAAGTGTATCCTCTTGCTGGTCGGCAATAAACACATCATCAAGATAGACACTCTTAATCAACACAAACCTTACTCCGCCAATATGAACTGTTGTATTTAATTCAGATGATAAGTATCCGGTTACACGGTCAACAACCCAACTTTGAACTTTTTGAAATCGTAAGCTGACAGAAAACAAAAAAAGCAGCAGCAGTAATGCTCCTGTTGTAATTAGTAATATTTTAAAAAACTTCCTGATGACCTGTTGTTTTGAAGCGGATAAAAATAGTGTAATTATTTAAGTGTAATTGCCAATACCACCCTAAAAATAATGCCACACCCTTGTTATTTTATCTTAAATTCATTGCATTGAGATGGTTAATGATATGTGTTTTGAATCCTGACCGATAAACTGATTTTTCCTCCTAACTTTGCTGCCATATTTTTAGTGTGTAAAAAGGTGACGGAAACGAATAAAAAAGACATAGTAATACTTGGCATTGAATCATCATGTGATGAAACCTCTGCTGCTGTTAGTCGCAATTTGCATATTATGTCAAACGTTATTGCCAACCAAACAGTACATCAGAAATATGGTGGAGTGGTTCCCGAATTAGCCAGCAGGGCACATCAGTCAAACATTGTTCCCGTTGTGAATCAGGCTTTGCAAGAAGCGGACATTAACCTTAAAGATATTGATGCAATTGCATTTACCCGTGGACCCGGACTTATTGGCTCACTAATGGTAGGTGTTTCTTTTGCCAAGGCTATAGGTGCTGCATTAAACAAGCCACTAATAGAAGTCAACCACATGAAAGCACACGTACTTGCTAATTTTTTAAGTTTAGAAGGACAGGAGGGCAGAACTCCATCATTTCCATTTTTATGTCTCACAGTTTCCGGAGGCCACACACAAATTGTCAGAGTAACTTCACCTCATCAAATGGAAATACTTGGGCAGACACTTGATGACGCTGCCGGTGAGGCTTTTGATAAAATTGCCAAAGTATTTGAATTACCATATCCCGGTGGGCCGCTTATTGATAAATATGCACAGCATGGCAACCCAAAAGCATTTCATTTTCCGGTAGCAAACCTACCCGGACTTAATTATTCCTTTAGCGGATTAAAAACTTCTGTTCTATATTTTTTAAAGAAACAACTTGTTCAGAACCCCACTTTCGTTACTACAAACAGAGATGATTTATGTGCCTCCGTACAATATACCATTGTAAAAACACTGATGCTTAAATTAAAGAAGGCAGCAATTGAAACAGGCATCAGCAATATTGCCATTGCAGGCGGTGTTTCGGCAAACAGCGGACTACGAAAAGCCATTACCGAAGAAGCAGTTAAGAGTAACTGGCAAGTGCATATTCCACCTCTTTCGCTTTGTACCGACAATGGTGGCATGATATGCCTTGCGGCATACTTCAAATATCTTGCGGCAGATTTTTCAACACTTTCTGTGGCTCCAAGTGCCCGTTTCGTGTTCTGATTTTATGTTTATTTGTTGACAATGTGCCTGTTCAAAACCTTGACACACAGGGGTTGTTTAGATAGAATTACATATTACCTTTGTTAATTAATCTATAAAAATATAATCATGGAAAACCAAAGTAAAGGGAATAATCGTATTTGGATTGTTTTATTTGCTGCTTCGGCATTGTTTAACGTTTATCAATGGCGCAATCACACATCAACCACAGAGGTTTTTGAAGTTACCAAAGACAGCCTCATTACAGCACGTGTTGATGTTGAAAAAGAATTGGGTGCCACTATTGAAGAGCTAAACAAGTACAAGGGTATCAATGACAATCTGGACAGTCTTTTAACAGAGGCCAATAGTAAAATAGATGAACAGAAAGTACGCATTCAGAAATTATTGAAAAGCGAAGGCAACAGCACTGCTTTAAATAAAAAACTGATGGCCGAATTGGAGTCACTCAAAAAATTGCGTGATGAATATTTGGATAAGATAGATGCCCTGATGGTAGAGAATCAAAAGCTTAAAGATGATAATACACAATTATCAGGCACTGTAGAAACACTTTCAAAAAATTTAGAAGCAACTGTCAACACAGCATCGGTATTGAAGTCCGAATATTTCAAAGTTTCTACTTTCAAGAAGAAAGGCAATGGCAAATTTGTGTCAACGGCTTTATCAAAACGTACTAATAAAATGGATGTATGTTTTTCTGTTCTTGAAAATAAAATTGCCAAATCAGGCGAAAAAAATGTTTATCTCAGAATCATTGAGCCGGGTGGAAAGGTTATGGGCAATCGCTCTACAGGATCAGAATCGTTTAAAATGGCTAGTGGAGAAGAGGTAATGTGTACGGTTGTTTCTTCTCTGCGCTACGAAAACGCAACTGTTGACAATTGCCTGAGTTATGAGGAGAATGATAGAATATTTACCCCTGGAACCTATCTGATAGAAGTGTATATTGATGGTAACCTCAGTGGTGCCACATCGTATGTTTTAAGATAGGTTTTTGGCACACACATCAAGTTTAAAACTTGAAGATGAGTGATTAATTGCCTCTATAGAAAGTTATTTTGTTTTGAGAGAATTACCTCTGGCTTCAGTCAGAGGTAATTTTTATTTTATACCTAAAAAATATAAATTGGATTTCTCCACTCTGAAGATTGACTTTACTTTATTGTTTTTCACCGAATCGTTTCATCACTTAAAAAATTACCTTTTCCTGATAGCATAAATCAACTCATCTTCATAGCGGTTGTTTTTATAGATAATTTTTTCAAGGCGAGCCTCCAAGACAAAACCTGTTTTTTCTAAAACTCGCTGCGATGACCTATTGCTGCCAAAAGGGCGTGCAAAAATTCTATCTATTTCAAAATTGCCAAAACCATATTCCACTATTTTATTAATAGCCACGGAAACAAATCCTCGGCCCCAATATTTTTCTGCAAGCCAATACCCAAGCTCTGCATTTTTTAAAAAAATATCATTCTGCGGATGAAGTCCAATAGCACCTATTGCCTCACCTTCAAAATCAATTGCAAATATCTGTGCCGGTTTTAAACTGTTAACCCTTCTGATAAATTCCAATGCATGTTCTTTTGTATAAGGAAAAGGAAACTGATTGGTCATATTATTTGCAATTGCACTGTTATTGGCATGCAAAGCAAATATTTCTGCATCGTCAATTTGTAAATTACGCAATACAATTTCTGCCATCAGTAATTATTTTACAATAGCAATTTGTTTCACCATGTTAAACGATTTTGCCGTATAGCGGATATTGTAAATGTCTTTAGCAAGAGTAGAAACCTGTGTTACCTGTTTATGATAACCTGCATCAAGTGTCCATTGTTCTTCCATAACCAATTGCCCAATGGTATTAAATACTTTCATGCTTATTTGTGTTTTTTCAGGTAGATAAATGTCAGAAACAAAAACATCTTTTGCCGGATTTGGCATCAGGTTTATGTTTACTGTTGCAGGATTTTCTGTGTTACATGAAACTAAAATAGCAGGAAGTATATTAGCTCTCCCATCAAAATCGTATTGCTTCAATCGGAAAAATGCACGTTCAGTATTTTGGTCAATTGTAAACGAGTAAAAATTCTGTTTGATAGTGGTGCCATTACCTTGAACACGACCTATAGAAACAAAGTTGTTTCCATCTGCGGATTGTTCCAACTCAAAATAATGATTGTTTATTTCAGATGCAGTTATCCAATGCAGGTTAACTGTGTTGTTTTTACATTCTCCGGTAAAAGAGAGTAGTTCAACAGGAAGAGGATTGGATTCCGGTGCAATATTAAAATTTTCTGTATTGCTGAAATTATTCCAATTGGTACGCAACACCGAACCTAACACTGGTGAAGCACCCGGAGTTACAGCACCGCCAATATCTTTCCACCATACAGGCGGGGCAGCCTGTCCCCATTGACAAAGTTTTAGTAAAGGCCATGACGCAATTGCATCCTGGGCATCATCGGCATAAAGAGAAAACTCAGCTAATGAACTACCGGAAACTCTGTTTATTTTTTGATACCATCCTGCATTTACTGCACCTAAGGTTGGCTCACGTACAGCACGGTTATAACCATCAGTATTCGGGTCATTATTAACCATGCGTACGGCAAATGTATTTGGTGATGCACTTAAGGGTTTAATTTCTACAGGGCGAAATCGTGCCGGAGGAATTGAAGAACCTACAGGAAATAAATACACAGAAGTGGTGTTGGTGTTTCGCCACAACTTACCATTACCTGTGCTACTCACAAAACCTTGAACAGGAGTTGAATTAAGCCCCCCTGTGCGTGTAATAGCAACAGGTGAAGTATTGGTAACATGCATCACATTTCCTTGTGTGGCAAGTTCCCTGTCGTTTAACTTCAGTAATCCCTGAACCGTTGCATCAATGTTTTGTGTTTTAATACCTGTGCCGGTAAGATTTAAAGTAAAGAAGAATGTAGGGGTAGTGCCTCTTATGGTTTGGTTTGCACCAAACAGTTCCACTTCACCGGGGCTACTGTTAATGAAAGCATTTCCTGATGAATTGTTTGTCCAGTCACCTTGTATGCGCACCTGACCTGAATTATCCCATGTACCAATGTTAATCAGGTTATCCTGATTGATGACACCACCTTCAACATGCATCATTGCTGTAGGTTGAACAAAAATCAGAGAACCGTCATTGACGATAAGTCCCGTTCCCGGAGAAGGACATGTAACAACATTGATATAATTTGTTCTTGTAAAGGAGTTGTTTCCAAAAGCATTTGTTGCGGTTAATGAAACATTGTAGGTGCCTGCAGTAGCATAACTTACAACAGGATTTTGTAAGGCAGATGCAGCCGGTGCACCACCTGTAAAAGTCCATGCCCATGAAGATGGTGAGTTGGTTGACTGATCAACAAAAGTTACGGCCTGACCTTCACAGATGGTAGTTGGGAATCCGGAAAAAGATGCAACAGGAGCAGAGCAAAGATTTACTGTGATATATGCAGTAACTGTTTTAGTGTTTGATCCACCACTGTTTGTTGCTGTTAAAGTAACAGTATATGTTCCAGGTGTGTTGTAGGTAACAACTGGGTTTTGTGCTACAGATGAGAGCGGTGTGCCACCTGCAAATGTCCATGACCATGATGTAGGTGAATTTGTTGAAAGGTCAGTAAAGTTTACAGTGCCTCCGGAACATAAGGTTGTTGGCGATGCGCTAAAGTTGGCAGCAGGTGGTGCCGGGCAGTTATTTACAGTTATATAATTTGTTTTAGTTAATGTGTTGCTGCCGTATGCATTTGTTGCAGTTAATGTAACATTATAAACTCCTCCTGTGGCATAGGTAATCACAGGATTTTGTGCAGTAGATGTTCCGGGTGTTCCTCCGGGGAAAGTCCAACTCCAACTTGTAGGTGTATTGGTGCTTAAATCAGCAAACTGAACAGTACTACCTTCACACACTGTTGTTGGGTTTCCGGCAAAGTCAACTGTTGGTGGTGGACAGGTTGCAACCTGCACATAATTGGTTTTTGTTAGTGTATTGCTTCCAAAAGCATTGCTGACAGTCAACGTAACTGCGTAATTGCCGGGTGCGGCATAAAAAATTACCGGAGGGTTTTGTCCAGAAAATGTATTGGGTACGCCACCGGGAAAAGACCACGACCATGATGTTGGTGTATTTAATGAAGCATCAGTAAATGTTACATTTAGTGAATTGCATCCTGTAAGTGGCGTGCCATTAAATTCGGCAATAGGTGCATTGATTGCACAGCTACCTGCAGTGAGTGCAACCATAGCTGTTGGACCGCAGGCATTAGTTACTACACTACGACTCATAATATCATTACCACCGGCAGTTTCACTTACGGGGGTTAGTGTACGTCTGTCAGTATTAGGGCCAATGGCATAATTCATTACTGTTACAGGAACAATAGTATGTCCCAGCTGATGGCTGTGACCAAGTTCATGCAAACAAACCGATTCAAAATCAAAGTTACCACCACCTGTTGCAGCAGGACCATAATTCCAGTTTATTCCTCCTGTCCCGTTGGTGCGAAACTTTAAATCGTTTTCATTTAGATACCACACACCTGTTGCACATGCACTGTAATAGCTGTAAGAAATACCAAGAACACCGGCAGGCAATGCACACGAACCATCAAAAGTCACTAAGTTGGTTCCGTCTAAAGCCTGACAAGTTGTTGCAGTAGTTCCTGAACGGTTGAAGTTTACAAATGTACCACAGCGCCATGTTTGCAATGCACGTTCAAATGCAGCAACAGCTGCAGCATTACCATTAAATGTTGTGTTGTAACGAAAAGTATATCCTCCGGTTCCGTTGTTGTTAATTAAATCCGGTTGATAATAATTTCCACCGCTAACAACATTCGATTCATTGTAGTTAATGGTTAAAGAAATTGCAGAAGTTGTAGTCTCGCCAAGATTGTTTGTAACTCTTATTAACCCACTTCCACCTTGTGAAGGTACCCAAACCTGTATTTGTGTGTTTGTCCAAGATACAACATGATTTTGTGGCGCAGAAATATAACTTGCCCCTCCTGTATTGGCATCAGGAAATTCAACGTTTGAAGTTCCGTTTACATAGGCAGCACCAAAATTATTCCCGTTAATTGTAATTGTTGAAAATGTTCCTGCCGTTGTTGTTGCGGGTACAATAGAAGCAATTGTTGGCGGAATCATTATTTTATTTACAGATGGGGGTGTTGGTTGTGGTGCTGTGGATGAAATTCGTTGAACGCCACCAGTATTATTGATAATCTGATTTCGTAAGGCATTGATGTCACTGTAATTTTCGAACGAGCCTGTTGCTGTATTGCTTGTTTCATCAAACAAAATAAAACTCTGACTCAATGCATATCCTTCAAATATTCCTGACAGTTTACTACCTGAAGGCTGACTGTGAGGAATCAGAAAAAATATTCCGCTTTGTCCCGGTTTAATAGCTAATGATGGTTCTGTTTTAATCATGATGTTTCCGACAGTACCACCTTCTGTAATCAAAGCAATCTGACTACCTTGAACAGCGCCTTTATATACAGCAGAAACAGATAGTGTAGTGGAAGTGTATATAAAATCGCTGCTGTTGTTCCAGTAACTGTTTTGCTGTATGGCCGTGGCTTCAACAACAACAGTGGCATTGTTGATTCTGTCTTGTAAAGAAACAGGTGTCATCATACACTGCGACCATGCCGTTACCGGTAATAGTAATATTATTAGATAGTAAACAAACTTTTTCATACTCATGTAGTTTTTAATGATGAAATGAGCTTGCTATTTAGAGTCACTTTGTTGTGTAAAATCTCTTGATTTAATTAACGGTGTATCTTTCGATTTTTCGTTTATAGAAATTTTTTGTGGAATAGGTTTGTAGTAAATTCCTGCAGATTCCGGTTGACCAAACAATGAAGGAACTAAATACTTTCCTGCGGCATCACCTGTTTTTGGTAATTCAACCAAGCGGTTATCTGGATTTTGTTGTAAATAGGGATCATTCCTTTCGGCAGTCAGTGTCCAACTAACCTTCATTCCGGCAACGCCTCCGGCAATGACGAAGTTATTACCGGAAACTTCAGTCTTAACATAAAGTTGTGCGGGTGCACCAATAGGAGTGAGGTTGTAGTTGTAATTGGTGTTATTAATACTGTTGAAATAAGATGGCAGTTGAATAGTTGCCTCGCCATTCGCATCAAGCACAACATTTCCTCTGTAATAGTTTAATACTTCGTTCGACTCCATGGAGAAATGTTTCAGAAACTTTCCTGATGGGTCAAGTGGATGATCAATGACAAAAGTTTTTGTGCCGGAAGCAGCTAAATCACCGTTCGCAAAAATTGCATAACGTGTAGGACTGTTGGGCGCAGCCACTTCTTGCCCAAGAATACCAATTGCATTAGCACCTGTTGATGTATTATCTCCAGCAACTGCAATTGAAGTGGCGTTGGTTCCTGATGCTGTAGCTACAACACCCCATACTGCATAAGGTGACGCTCCCATTCCAGCCTGACCAAATACTCCTGTACCATTATTTGAATTACCAATACCGGTAACACCTTCATTCCCTCCAAAAAAGGATACACCTATTACACCCGAACCATTTGCAGAATCAATGCCTGTTACGCCAGCTCCACCAAGATAACTTGTGATAATGGTTTTTCTATTACTGCCCCAAACTGCACTGCCCGAAACAGCTGCAGAACTGATGTTTGAAAAATTAATTATACCGAAATTATTTCCTCTAAATGAGCCTGCCGAACCAGTTACTAAATATGTTCCTGCAAGATTGTTACCTGTAGCAAGCAGACCTGTTCCATTGGCATTAGAATTCTGAAACATACCTGCAAAAGCATTTGTTGCTCCTGAA
Source organism: Bacteroidia bacterium (assembly GCA_037045145.1). Classification (NCBI taxonomy): domain Bacteria; kingdom Pseudomonadati; phylum Bacteroidota; class Bacteroidia; species Bacteroidia bacterium. The sequence goes on along the minus strand of JBAOIA010000012.1, from coordinate 107,390 downwards.
AAACCCACAGTTCCATAACCGGAAGAAGAACTCCCCCATACGCCAACACCGGTGCCTGAATTAGCTCCTGAAACACCAATACCCGTTGTAGCTGAATAGCCATTTAATGCAAATGCACCAATTGGACTAAGTGCTCCACTACTACCATTAGTACTTCCTGTTGCATAAACAGAAAATACATCGCCATTGTTGATACCTACAGAAGTGTTGTTTACTATTATTTCTCCTCCAGATCGAATACGCATTCTTTCGTTTGTGGCAGCATTGCCATTTGTTTTAAATAAAATGTGTGTGTTTGTTAATGTTCCAAGAAAATTCTTTGTAGTATCAATTGAACTATTCCCCAGTGTAAGCCATGCTGTTGAATCAAGCAAGCCACTTGAGCCTACATTGAGTGTACCTGTGGGATCGGCCATAACAAAACGATTACCTACACCGGTTAGCGTTGATGATCTGATTTTTCCAATGACATCTAATTTTTGCATTGGAACATTGGTACCAATACCTACATTTTGTGCCTGACTAGCACTTGCAATCAGAATAGTGAGTACAACAGATAAAATTCTTTTCATCTTAATTCAATTTAGAGTAACTTCAAAGATATGTTAAGGAAATCAAAAACAAAGTATTTTGTAGAAAAATATCGCTAAAGGGTCTTGTAATGATTTCGTAATATTATCCACAACTGACAAAAATCACGCCAAGTCGCACTATCAAAAGGGGTACTTTCGCGACTTAATTTTAAAATTATGAAACGATTCAAGTGCCTTTTACTTCTACTACCTTTTAGCTTAAATTTAACATTAGCTCAAGATGTTGATACTATTGAAAATAAACATCTTACAAATATTAAACAATTAACTTTTGGTGGTGATAATGCCGAAGCTTACTTTAGTTTTGACAATAACAAATTGGCTTTTCAATCAAACAATAAAGCATGGGGTGTAGAATGTGATCAGATATTTTTATTAGACCTCAACAACTGGAAAGCAGATAGTAAACCTCCTTTAATCAGTACCGGTAAAGGCCGTACTACCTGCTCATATTTTATGCCGGGAAATAAAACCATTCTTTATGCAAGCACACATTTGGGAGGGGATAAATGTCCTGAAACAGGTGACCTTAGACGTGGTGGAAAATACCTATGGCCGATTTTTAATACCTACGATATTTTTGTTGCAGACCTGAATGGTAAAATTGTAAAACAACTCACCAACGCACCGGGCTATGACGCAGAAGCAACTGTTTCTCCTGATGGAAAAAAAATTGTTTTTACAAGTGATCGCACCGGTGATCTTGAATTATGGACAATGGATATTGATGGCCGCAATCAAAAGCAAATCACCTTTGGATTGGGTTATGATGGAGGTGCATTTTTTTCACCGGATAGTAAACAATTGGTATTCCGCTCATCAAGACCAAAAACTCCTGAGGAAATTCAAGAATACAAACAGTTGTTAAGCGAAGGTTTGGTGGCACCAACAAATATGGAAATCTATACGTGTGATGTTGATGGAAAGAATCTAAACCAAATTACACATCTAGGCAAAGCAAACTGGGCACCCTTCTTTCATCCATCAGGAAAAAAAATTCTTTTCTCATCAAATCATGAATCAAAATCCGGATTTAATTTTCAGTTGTATATGATTAATGTTGATGGAACAGGATTGGTACAAATTACCGATCAGAGTGTATTTAATGCATTTCCTATGTTTTCTCCTGACGGCAAGAAGTTGATATTTTCAAGTAACAGAAACAACGGAGGCACACATGACACCAATCTGTTTATTGCCGATTGGAAAGATTAACCTTATTGTTGATTTTTTGTTGTTAGTAAAACAAAAATGCAATGTTGATAGAGATTAACGAGAATAATATTGATGACAGAAAAGTCAAGAAAGTTATTGAATGTCTGAATGAAGATGGCATTATTATTATTCCAACCGATACCGTTTATGCTTTGGCTTGCAGCATTTACAGCTTGCCAGCCATAGAGAAAGTAAGTCGTTTTAAAGGTGTAAAACCTGAAAAAGCTAACCTTTCTTTTCTGTGTAATGATTTAAAAAACATTGCAGAATATACCAAACCTTTTGACCGTAGTGTATATAAGTTGTTGAATCGTTCGCTGCCAGGGCCTTTTACATTTATTCTTGAAGCATCAACCAAAGTGCCCGGTATATTCAGAGCAAGAAAAAAGAATATTGGTATTCGAATTCCTGATCAAAAGGTAACTTTAGCCATCATTCAGCAATTGGGGCATCCCTTAATGTCGGCCTCCTTGCATGCTGTCAATGATCCGATTACAGATTACTTAACCGATCCTGATGAAATTTATGAAAGGTTCAGTGAAATGGTTGATATGATTGTGGATTGTGGAGCAGGAGGTAATGTGCCAAGTACAATTGTTGATTGCACATCAGACGAAATTACTGTTGTGCGCGAAGGTAAGGGGGTGTTAACTTAAACCGGATGTTTTTTATAAAAGACACAAACATCTCTTAATCCGCAAGTACTGCATTTAGGGTTTCGAGCTGTACAAACATAACGTCCATGCAGAATAAGCCAGTGATGTGCAGTGGCAATTAATTCTTCGGGAATATGTTTTACCAATTGCTTTTCTGTAGCCAAGGGTGTTTTTGCATTGCGTGTAAGACCTAACCTTGCTGCCACACGAAAAACGTGTGTGTCAACAGCCATGGTTGCTTTGTTGAATACAACAGATGAAATTACATTGGCAGTTTTTCTTCCTACACCCGGCAACTGAATGAGATCTTCAAGTTCTGATGGAACAATACCTTCGAACTTTTCTAAAAGCATTCGTGCCATACCGACAAGATGTTTTGCCTTGTTATTTGGATAGCTTATGGATTTAATATACTCAAAAACTTCTTCCGGTTCTGTTTCTGACAGTTTTTTAGCAGTTGGAAAGGCTTTGAATAATTCAGGTGTAACCATGTTTACTCTCTTATCTGTACATTGAGCAGAAAGAATAACTGCGACTAAAAGTTGATATGGATTTTTGTAAACCAATTCTGTTTCTGCCACAGGCATGTTTTTCCTGAAATAGCTGATTACAATTTTATATCGCTCTTTTAGCAACATAAAATCAGGTTTTTTCTATTAAGAGATTCTTGTACTCATAAAACCCTTTTTTTGTCAAAGCCATTTCTGCAGCTTTTATTGCACCAATTGCAAATCCTTTTCTGCTGAAAGCATTGTGAGTAATTTCAATAGTGTCAACTTCATTACGGAAAGAAACAGCATGAAAACCTGTTACTTCGTCAATGCGTTGTGCGTAAATGGGAAGTTTACCTTCTTCATCATTAATGGTCCATCCTGAATATTGTTTGTTGTGCTTCAGAATATCATTTGCCAGAGTAATAGCAGTTCCACTTGGAATATCTTTTTTATGAATGTGATGCACTTCTTCAATCCATGCATCATATTTCATAGGAGATATAAGTCGAGAAAGTATTTCGTTGATGATAAAAAAAATGTTTACACCGGTGCTGAAGTTAGAAGCATAAATAACCGTTCCATTATTTTGAATACAATAGTGCTCTAATTCTGCTTTGTGTTCATACCAACCAGTGGTACCAATAATTACAGGAACATTTGCATCAATACACAATTTAGCATTGGCCACAGCAGTTTCCGGTCTTGAAAATTCTATGGCAGCATCAGCATTTTGTATAGACTCTTTATTCAGTTGATTAAAATTTGCAGTGTTGATTTTTAAAACGACAGTATGTTTATTCTCATCAGCAACAGCTTCGATTTCTTTGCCCATTTTACCATATCCCAACAATGCAATTTTCATATCTTATTTAATTAGTAAACTCAATTTTAGGCCGGCAAATGCAGTATGACTCATGGGTTGTACTCCGGGTTGCACCTTTAAGGATAAATCATCACTGACATCAAAATAAAACAAGTGTGCATCTACTGCAGCATCAACTACATTTAACAAATAAACAACACCCATTCCGATAAAAGACAGGTCGCGGTTTCTGCGATAATAATTTTTTAAAATCCGCAAGTCCTCATCAGAGTAAATGCCTTCAAACTTATCTACTGTAGCACTGTTGTCATCGAGTCGCCATTTATAGGCATCTTTATAAACCACATACTCTTTGTTGTTGTCTATTGCAAAATAAGTTAACACGCCTGTAAGTCCATAGATTACAGGAATCTTCCAATACTTTTTATTATAAGCCTGACCCAATCCGGGTATAATAGCAGAGTAGATGGTAGCTTTATGAGGAGAGTGTTGATGAATCTTTTGAGATAAAACAGCAGCCTGTTTAACTGTATCGTCCTGAACAACAATATTTGTTTTGGCCTTAAAAATCATGGTGTCCTGTTGGGCATTTACGCAGTAAGCCGTAAAAAACAGAACAACCAATAGCCACAGCCTCATGCAGACAAAAATTTAAGCGTCAAGAATATCGAGTAAACGATTTAAATCGTCAGTAGAAAAATAGGTGAACATTATTTGTCCCGAACCGTTTTTGCGATGCTTCACTTCTATCTTTGTTTCAAACTTATCTTCCAGACGTTTCTGAATATGTTTGTATTCTATTCCTTTAATAAATTTTTCGCTGATGCTTGGTTGTTTCTTCTCATTTTTTGATGAGCCGCGTACTATATCTTCAACCGAGCGAACACTTAAATCATTCTCAAGAATTTCATTAAAGATTTTCAACTGCATAACAGGGTCACTAATGCTGATGATGGCACGTGCATGTCCCATACTTATTTTATCATCACGAAGGGCAGTTTGAATTTGTGGTGGTAACTTTAACAAACGAAGATAGTTGGTTACCGTTGTGCGGTCTTTACCTACACGAAGTCCAAGGTCTTCCTGCGTTAGTTTACATTCATCAATAAGTCTTTTATAGCTGATGGCTATTTCAATTGCATTTAAATTTTCGCGTTGAATGTTTTCAACCAATGCCATTTCAAGCATGCTCTGATCGTTTGCAAGACGAATAAAAACAGGAACACTTGTTAAGCCTACTAATTGTGCTGCACGAAATCTTCTTTCACCCGAAATTATCTGATACTTATCGGCAGAAAGTTTTCTTACTGTAATAGGTTGAATCAGTCCATGCACTCTGATGGAGTCTGCAAGGTTTAATAATTCTTCTTCTTTAAACTCATTACGTGGCTGAAATGGGTTGGCTTCAATTCGGTCAACAGGAAGGGATGTAATTTGTGCATTAGGCGTTACTGTGCCAATCTCTTTAAATTCATTTACAGATACGCTGTTGTCAAGCAAGGCACTTAGTCCTTTACCAAGACCCGATTTTTTTTGTGACATTCTATATTTTGGTTTTAATCTGAAACCGTAGTTTAAATTTGAAACGGTTTTAGGAATAATTTAGTTCATTCTAACTTTTTTTGTTTCTTCTGCCTTAAATAATTTTTCACGTTGTGTAGGCACCCCGGTTAAATTATTTTTTTGCAGAATTTCTCTTGCCAGATTCAGGTAGTTAATAGCACCTTTGCTGCTGGCATCATGCATAATAATTGTTTCGCCAAAGCTGGGAGCTTCGCCCAATTTGGTATTACGCTGAATGATGGTACTGAATACCATATTTTGAAAATGTGTTTTTACCTCTTCAACAACCTGATTGCTCAGTCGCAGACGCGAATCGTACATGGTTAGTAAAATACCTTCAATTCCCAGATTTGGATTTAACCTGCTTTGAACAATGTTGATGGTGTTGAGTAATTTACCGAGACCCTCGAGTGCAAAATATTCACACTGAACAGGAATAATTACGCTGTCGGAAGCGGTGAGTGCATTGATGGTTACCAAGCCTAATGATGGAGAACAATCTATAATAATAAATTCATAGTCTGCAGAAATTTTATCAATTACCTGCTTCATCATATATTCTCTGTTTGAGAGATTTATCATTTCAATTTCTGCACCAACCAAATCAATGTGAGCAGGCAGCAGAAACAAATTTGGTGTTTGTGTTTCCTGTATTGCTTTAGATGGATCAAGATCATTGATGATACATTCGTAAATACTGTTGGTGATTTTTCGTGGATCAAATCCAACACCACTGGTGCTGTTTGCCTGCGGGTCAGCATCAATCAACAGGGTTTTATATTCGAGCACTGCCAAACTAGCTGCCAGATTTATAGCAGACGTTGTTTTTCCTACTCCTCCTTTTTGATTTGCTATCGAGATTATTTTAGCCATTTATTTTATTTTTCTTTTGTTTTTTTATGTTAAAAAGTCATTGCACTGCCAATGTCCATTAAAATGAGTTCCTTGCCTGCATTGTTGAATTTATCTTTTGCCTCTGCATGATCAATCTTAATCTGTTCGAATGTATCGTAATGCATACCAATTATACGGTCACATTTTACAAACTCCGAAGCAATTAAAGCATTGTCTATTCCCATAGTAAAATTGTTGCCTATAGGAAGCATGCACAAGTCAATTCTTTTGTAATCACCTATAAGTTTCATGTCATAGGTTAGGGCAGTGTCACCGGAATAGTAGAGATTGCCTTCTGCTGTTTCCAATAAAAAACCCATCGGATTGCCGCCATAAGTACCATCAGGGAAAGAACTGCTGTGAATGGCGTTTACACATTTCAGCTTGCCGAAATCAAATAGTTTGTGACCGCCAATGTTCATGCTATGCACTTGATTGATACCCTTATCCTGAATCCAGTTACAGATTTCATAATTACTAATTACCAATGCATTGGTTTGACGTGCAATTTCAACAGCATCGCCAATATGATCGCCATGTCCATGAGAAATAAGGATATAATCGGCCTTAATCCTCTGAATCTTAATGTCCACAGCCAAAGGGTTACCGGTAATAAATGGGTCGAACAGTATGCTTTTTGAGGCAACTTCGAGCAGAAAACAAGAATGTCCGTAGTAAGTAACTTTCATCTTAATCAGTACAATACATCGCTTTTATAGCAATTCACAAAAATAGCTGCATTATGGTTTGCACATTCATAAAATTATAAACAAAATGGCAAGTTAACGGGCTATTCATATAGAGTTATTAACATTCAAAATGCGAATAAAAGAATCTCAGTTTTATTTTCTCCGGCATGATATTGCTAATGATATAAGTCTATATTTGCGCGGATTTAAAAAAAGCATATAATGAATAAATTTAATGTAACAGTTTTTGGTTTTCTGGCAATGGCCTTTAGCGCATGTGGACAGAAAAACACAGGTGGATCACAAGCCATCACAACAACTTTAGACTCTGTGAGCTATGGTATTGGAGTTTCTATTGGTGAAAACATGAAAAAGGACGGACTTACTGACATGAATGTTGACCTAATTTCAAGAGGTATATCCGAGGCTTTGAAAGGTGAAAAAACAGCTTTAACAATGGAGCAGGTTCAGGCATGTATTGGTGCCTATATGGGCGAAAAGCAAAAAGTGAAAGATCAGGAAGCGAAAGCCAAAGCAGGTGTTAACTTAGAAAAAGGTAAAAAATTCTTAGAAGATAACGGCAAGCGCAAAGGTGTGATTACATTACCAAGCGGCCTTCAGTACGAAATTATTAAAGAAGGTAATGGTCCAAAACCAACAGCAACCGATAAAGTAACAACACATTATCATGGAACAACTATTGATGGTAAAGTATTTGACAGCTCAGTGGAGAGAGGTCAACCTGCACAGTTTGGCGTTAATCAGGTAATTCCGGGATGGACAGAAGCATTACAATTAATGCCTGTAGGTTCTAAATGGAAGTTGTTTATTCCTTCAAACCTAGCCTATGGCGAGAGTGGAGCAGGTGGGGCAATTGGTCCAAATGAAACATTGGTTTTTGAAGTAGAATTAATTTCTATTGATAAGTAATCAAAGCAAAAATAAAATGAGAAGCTGTCTGTAAAGGCAGCTTTTTTTATTTCTTTCCGTATTTCTCGGGATCCATCTTTGCAGCTTTATCATAATAGAAAGCGGAGTTTTGTTGATCGCCTTTAAAACGATAGGTCAGGCCAAGATAGTAATATGCCTGAGCCAGATTTGGATCAAATTTTATTGCTTTCAAATAGTTGGTTACTGCCTCATCATATAGTTTCATCATTCCGCAGGCACTGCCTAAGTTCATCCATGCTTCGGAATAGGAGGGATTCAACAGAACAGCTTTTTCGTAACATGCTTTTGCCTCCGGTATTTGACCCATATTAAAATATAATGAGCCTAAGTTGTTCTGAATCATTGGGTCGTTAGGTGCGGCCTTCATGGCAAGCTGATAGTTCTCGAATGATTTCTTATAATCTTTTCTTTTATTATAAATAATTCCCATTTGATTATAAGCATCACCAAATGGAAAAATAGCAACTGACTTTTCCAACTCACTCAATGCCAGTTTTTGAATAGAGTCTTTTTCCTGATCTGTTTTTCCGTTTTGAAAATCGTCTTTTGCTAAAAGATTCCCATAGTAATAATGTGTTCTTGTACTGTTTGGGGAAAGGTTAACATCGTTAGCATACAAAGTGTAGTTCGATTTCCAGACGGTATTTCTTGTAATTGTTTTATATGCGAATGCCCCTGCAACAGGAAATAATATTAGAAAAACAGTCAGGTTGGTTTTAAAAAAGGAAGAAACAGTTTCGGCATTTTGGTTTTTGCTTAGCAATGATAATGCATAAGCTACAGCCATACAAAAACCAAAACTGGCAGTATATAAAAATCGTTCTCCAAAAGATGAGCCTATCATATAAAAAATGTTGGCATAAATACTCATGGAAATAAAATAGAACAGTATGGTAAATGACAACAGTTTGTTTTTCTTCCATAAAAGAACAGCCCAAAGCAAAAGTCCTATATGAATGGCCAGGGAAAGAATAAACCAGATGTTTCCCATTCCGACCAATGGTATCTGATTAAATGAGTAATCGAAAACTAAAGGGTGAGGAATAAAAAGAAGTTTTAAATACATTCCTAAAATCATAATGGACGTTGCAAATTTCTGATCATAAGATTTTGCTGCCATCAATAAATTGTCGGCAATTGAAGGATCGCCACTTGCTATTTTACTAAGAACAGAATGACGAATTATAAGAAACAGAAACGCAAATGCTACCAGTGTGAGTATTGGTTTTATAGCTGCGCTCCAGTTTAATGAAGTTTCTTTTTTAACAGACTTTATAAAAATCAGCAACGGAAGTATTGCTAAAAAAGTTATGGATGATTCTTTGGAAAGCAATGCTGTGAAAAAGCAAATAGAGGTTAAGACTAATGTGGCAATTTTTTTTGTCTGAACATAACGTACTAAAAAAATACAGGCAGAAATGCAAAGCAGAAAACTCAGTATTTCATCAACACTCTTTATGTTGGCAACAACCTCTGTGTGCACCGGGTGCAAGACAAACAACATTGATGCAACAAAAGAAAAAATCAAATTTGGAAAAAGCAGGTAACAAAAATTAAATAGCACAATTCCTGTAACCCCATAAAGAACAATATTCAGTAAATGTAGTGGCAACGGATTGTCGCCAAACAAATTCCATGAAATGGCAAAGATTGATTTTGGAATAGGACGATACAGTTCATCAGTGCCTAAATAATATCCACTTCTATAGGATGAAGAAAAAATCTGAGGTATAGCTTTTACGCCTTGTTTGGTAATACGGTTTTCAAGAATTACAGAATAATCATCTAACACAAATCCATGATGCAATGTGTTTAAATATAATATCACACCACACAATCCACATATTAAGGCAAGAATTCTTCGAAGAATTTTAATATTACGATTTCTTGCCTCAGCAACTTTTTGCTGTTGTTTTCTCTGATGTGCTTCAGCAATACTCTCTTTCTGTTTCTTGCTTTTTGCCATCGTTATTTTTCAGAAATTGAGTCTTTGTTTCCGTCAATTTGCTTCATTACATCTTCTGCACTTTTACCAAGATTTAATATTGAGAAACGTGCACTTTCAGCCATTTCATTATTAGGATATTTTTCCAAAAACTCATTGTAATATTTCCTTGCGTTTAATGTGTCTTCCAGGTTATTCTCGCTAATATATCCTTGCAGAAAAAGCGAATAGGCGGCTCTGTTACTTTTTGGATATTTCTCTGTAATGATTTTAAAATACTCTAATGCATTGTCATAGGCAGCAATACCAACAGAAACATCGCCAGCTTTAAACAGATACTCAACAGACAAAGTATCGTCAGGGAATTTTTCTGCATAATAGCGGTAATGAATGATTACTTCGCGGGCCAGTTTTGTGTTAATGCGTCCGTTTTTGTTTTCGTACAAAAGTTTTTCTTTAGCGTCTATTTCGTCTTTTAGCTGTTGCTTGGTATTAGTACATGCTGCAAGTAACATACATGGCAGTACACAAAAAATTATTGTTCTTATTGACATTTTAATTAGATTATTTAAATGGTGAATCGGGTTCTTTTGCTACAAAATTATAAACTATTTTATCCATCCAAGACGGAAAAAATTTGTTTAACCATACGGTAAGTTTTCCATTGGTGGTTAACACAAGGTCGCGTTTACGGTGTAAAACAGCATTGTAAATTTCATAAGCTACTGCTTCAGGCTTCATTAATTTAGATTCGTCCAAAGGAGACTCTTCCTGCTGATGGCCATCTTTATTTAAAGCAGTATTTCGGATGTTACTTGCTGTATAACCCGGTGCTGCAACTAAAACATGTAAATTGTTTTTTAAATTTTCAATACGCAAGGATTCCAGAAAACCTTCCATAGCAAACTTACTGGCACTATAGGCACAACGTGCAGGAAGCCCTTTCTTACCTGCAATTGATGAAACACCTACTACAGAGCCTTGCGATTTTATTAGATAGGGTAAAGCATATTTTGTGCAATTAACTGTTCCCCAAAAATTAATATCCATAACCTGATGCATCACGTTTATTGAAACATCATTCAATAAAGCACGCATAGAAATGCCGGCATTGTTAATCAGAATATCAATACAGCCAAAGGTCTCAATAGTTTTCTGAATAAGATTTTTACAATCTGCTTCTATTGCTACATCTGTTGGCACTGCAAGACAATTGCCGTAAAGAGATTTCAACTCACTGCCAATGCGTTTAAGTTTCTCTTCATTTCGTGCTGCAATAACAATGTGACAACCTTGCTGTGCAAAGTATCGTGCACAGGCATTACCTATTCCTGATGTGGCTCCTGTAATAATGACGACTTTATTTTTCAATGAAAAAAGTGAATAAAATGCTCATGGCAAAAATAAGTAGTTTTGCAGCCTATGCAAGTTATTGAAGTTAATACTGCCGGACATAAGAAAGATTTTTTATTACTTCCAAAGCAGATTTATGCCTCTGATGCTAACTGGATTCAACCATTAGACGATGATATTGAATCTGTTTTTGATGCTGCTAAAAATAAATTTTTCAAACATGGAGAGTGTACGCGATGGATTTTAAAAAACAGCAGGAATAAAGTTGTTGGCCGTATTGCAGCTTTTATTGATAAAAAAACGGCAACAAAGAATAACAAACAGCCAACCGGTGGCATGGGATTTTTTGAATGTATTGATGATAAAGAAGTTGCATTTAAACTTTTTGATACAGCAAAGGACTGGCTTGCCAATAGAGGCATTGAGGCAATGGATGGCCCAATAAATTTTGGCGAACGCGACAGCTGGTGGGGACTTCTTTCCGAAGGTTTTCATGAGCCGCCATATAAAATGAATTATAATCCAGCATATTATCAGGAGTTTTTTGAGTCGTATGGATTTGAAATTTATTTCAAGCAATATTGCTATGGACTAAAAGTACGCAGCGAGCTGGACGGGAAATTTAACGATCGTCATGCCTTGATAAAGGCCGATAAAGACTATAAAGCAATACATATCAAAAAATCACAACTAGAAAAGTTTGCAGAAGATTTCAGAGCTATATATAACAAAGCATGGGTGAAGCATGGCGGCAAGGAGTTGGAATCAAAACAAGTACAGCAAATTTTCAAAAAGATGAAGCCTGTAATGGATGAAAAAATAATTTGGTATGTATATTATAAAAATACACCTATTGCATTTTGGGTTAACCTGCCTGACATCAATCAAATATTCAAACATTTTAATGGCAGGTTTGGGTGGTTTGAAAAATTGCGGTTTATTTTAATGCTGAAGCGAAGAGTTTCAAAGAGAATGATTGGGCTTGTGTTTGGAGTTATTCCTGAATTTCAGGGCAAGGGTGTAGATAGCTTTATGATAATAGAAGGGGTCACCATTATTCGTAAAGAAACGCAGTACGAAGATTGTGAATTACAATGGATAGGCGATTTCAATCCTAAAATGGTGTCGGTCGCTGAGTCATTAGGCTCATGGCGTAGCAGGACACTTATTACATACAGATATCTTTTTGACCGTACTAAGCCATTTGAAAGACATCCGATTTTTACATAAAAAGCTGCTTATTGTTAATAAAAAAGCAAAAATCTTTTGTTAATTAAAACGGATAACAATACTTTTGCGCCCTCGTTATTAAAAATCCCGATTCCGTAGCTCAGCTGGTAGAGCATTACACTTTTAATGTAGGGGTCCTGGGTTCGAGCCCCAGCGGGATCACTTAAAAACGATTTATTTAAAGACCACCTTTGTAACTCATTGGTGGTCTTCGCTTTTAATGTAGCCCAAACAGTCGTTTTCTACAAGCCACACTATATGCGTACGTCAACAAGCTGTTTTAATGGTACAAGAAATAGTCTTTGAGCTATTTGTGTTATTAGATTATAACAAACTTTGCAGTATCTGACTTGAATTAAAGTCTTTTCCTATCTGATAACAACCTCTTTAATAAAATCACCTTCGAGGGCAGTGTTGAGCATTCTCATTATTTTTTCGCGACCATAACTGAGTTCTTCTTTTAAGGGTGCAGAATTGAGATAAATATATAATGTGTGATCTTTAAGAAATAACTTTTCTGTTCGTTTTCTGATCATCTCGCCCATAATTTCATCCCAACTTTGTTGCAGCTTTACCTGATTGATTCTATCACGCAATTTGTAGGTGTCCAACAGTTGCTCAATAACTTCTTTAAGACTTTCCTCATTTGTTTTTCTGAACATGTCACAAAGTTAAATTTTTGAAAGAAATGTAAATGTCTTGTGCAAAAAATTAAATTGAATGAAAATTTTGAAACAACTGACTGAAGTAAAAATACTTTAGATTTGCTCAATGTATTTAAGGCTGACAGGACTGTTTTTTTTACTTTCGTTAGGAGTAGCCGCACAGGACGTTCGGTATGATTATGTAGAGGACTTGCCATTGCGTTATTCCAATGAATATTCCATTGGCGCTACCCTGCATAGCAGCGGTTGGGGAGGTAATGTTTCGTAAAGGCAAAAACCTGACAGTTAACCGAAAACGAATGTTTGAGATAGAAATGGTGAGCATGAAACATCCAAAGGAATATAAATCGGTAAGCTATCTTGTCTGAACGACCTAAGACTTTTGTTTTTGGAAAAATGAACTCTCTATTGGTTCTACATGGAGGTTTTTGTTACGAACGTGTTTTATTTGATAAGGCAGAACGCAAACATTTTGAAATCAGATGGAACTCAACCGGTGGGCCATCGTTAGGACTTACCAAACCTGTGTATTTGATATTTGCCACCGGAAATGGCCAGCGTGTGGTTGAAAAATACGATCCAAATAATCAAAATCATGACAAGCAGAGTATTTATGGAAAAGCAGAATTTACAAAAGGGCTAGATGAGATGAAACTATATCCGGGCGTGTTTTTAAAGTCGGGTGTGATGTTTGAATACAACATAATGAATGATGGAATTACAGCAGTTGAAGTGGGAGTGATGCTTGATGCTTATGCCAAAAAGATTCCTATTATGGCATTTGCCAAAAACAAGCAGGTGTTTTTTAATCTTTACGGCACCTTTATGCTGGGACGTAAAAAATAATTAAAGCCATGCTGAATGATGTTGTTCATTTTTCAGAAAAGAGAGTTTAACTTCTTCTTGAAACAACCCGAATACAGCAGATCCGCTGCCACTCATAGAAGCATAATATGCCCCGGCTTGATAAAGGTTTGTTTTTAGTTTTTCTATTTGAGGAAATTGTTTAACAATAGTTTTTTCAAAATCGTTTTTCAGAAAATGCCTCCATTCTCCTTTTGGCATAGCTATAATTTCTGCAATATTTCTCTCAGGTATTTCAGGCTTTATCCTGCTATAGGCCATTGCTGTGGAGATAGCTATTGAAGGCTTTATTATTACTAAAAAACTTCCTCTTAAAATTTCAGGTGCAGCATTCAGTATTTCACCTTTTGAAGTAGCAAAAGATGGTTTGTTGGAAATAAAAAACGGACAGTCAGAGCCTAATTTTAATGCATACTCCGATAGTATTTCATGACTAATATTTAAACCAAACAAATTGTTTAAAAGCAGAAGCGTGTGTGCACCATCAGATGAGCCACCACCAAGTCCTGCACCTGTAGGTATTTGCTTATGCAGAAAAATATGTATAGGCGGCAAATTGAATTTATCTTTAAGAAGATGATAGGCTTTGCAACATAAGTTCTGATTGGTTGGACCATCAACCGATAATCCGGATAAATGAAAACTGACTTCAGGCTGTGATTTGCTATAATTTTTATTCTCCGTTATTTCTAAAATGTCGCACCAGTTGGTAGGATAGAACAAGGTTTCCAATGTATGATAACCATCTTCAAGACGAGAGGTTATAAATAACCCCAGATTGATTTTAGCATTTGGAAAATTAAGCATAATTGCCGGCAAAGATAATTTTTAGTCAAGTTTCAACAATCAACAGACATAATCAAATAATGTTACTTTTGCCATTGCAAACAAAATTAGCATGTCCAATTATCTTGATTTTGAAAAACCAATTGAAGAGTTATATGAACAGTTGGAAAAGACAAAACAAATAGGAACTAAAGGCAAAATTGATGTAAATAATCTTTTATCTGAGATAGAAGAAAAAATTCAGGTTGCCAAGAAGCAAATCTATTCAACCCTGACTCCATGGCAGCGTGTGCAGCTTAGCCGACATCCGGACAGGCCCTACACTTTAGATTATATAAACGCAATCACTGACAATACATTTATTGAACTGCATGGCGACAGAAATGTGAAAGACGATAAAGCTATGGTTGGTGGTTTTGGTACTGTTGACGGAAAGACAATTATGTTTATTGGCCAGCAAAAGGGAAACAATACCAAGTCGAGACAATATAGAAACTTCGGCATGCCCAATCCTGAAGGTTATCGTAAAGCATTGCGCTTGATGAAGCTTGCTGAAAAGTTCAATAAACCTATTGTTACTTTTATTGATACACCCGGTGCATATCCCGGCCTTGAAGCAGAAGAACGTGGACAGGGAGAAGCTATTGCACGCAATCTATATGAGATGTCAATTTTGAAGGTGCCTGTTATTTGTATCATCATTGGTGAAGGTGCTTCTGGTGGTGCATTGGGAATTGGTGTTGGCGATAAGGTTTTGATGCTTGAAAACACCTGGTACTCTGTAATATCACCTGAATCGTGTTCAAGTATTTTATGGCGCAATTGGGATAACAAAGAAAAAGCCGCCAATGCTTTGAAATTGACGGCAACAGACATGCTTTCTTTAAAGCTGATTGATGGAATCATTAAAGAGCCTGCAGGTGGTGCCCACAGAAACCCCGAAGAAATTTTTGCCACCGTAAAAAAAGAGATAAACATGCAACTGGGCGGCTTACTGAAAGTAACTGCAACGGACAGAGTAAACAATAGAATTGACAAATTCTGTGCTATGGGTGTGGTGAGTAAAGACTCATAAGCCCTGTGGTGCTTTATCGCGAATGGTAAATTGATAATTATCCGTTAAATATTTAAAAGAGGAATTTTTTTTCAATTCCTCTTTTTTTAACCTCCGCATTATGGACAAAACAAAACTTCTTCTTTTTATCTCATTACTATTAGTGAATGAGAAAATAACTGCACAACAAGGCATCAACAATAATTGGCTGATGGGATATTCAAGTTGGGGGGGCACGCCATTTGGGCAAACGAAAATTGATTTTTATAATGGCACACCGACTTTTACATACGATAGTATTGAGATGGATTTCAGACATACTCATGGAAATATTTCCGACCAATCAGGTAACATGATGTTTTACACCAATGGTTACTATTTGGCGGATGCCACTAATGATACTATGCAAAATGGGAGCGGGCTTAATCCCGGAGCTTACGCCAATTTTGCGTCAGATGGTTTTGCTATACCTCAGGGGGCATTGATTATTCCTAAGCCTAACAGCACTAACCTTTATTATCTTTTTCATAATTCTGCTGATGGATATTCACAGCCCATACCGAACAGTATCTCTTATAACTTTTACGTAACAACAATTGACATGAGCGGAAACGGAGGGTTAGGAACTGTTTTAAGTAAAAATGTTTCTTTATTAACCGACTCTATGAATCCGGGCAAAATAGCTGCTACCAAACATGCGAATGGAAGAGACTGGTGGGTTATGATTCACAGGGTAAATACCAATAAATTTTATAAGTTTTTGGTAACACCTTTTGTTATTTTGGGGCCTTACTCACAAAACATTGGGGTTATAAGAGGTGATGGTGCAGGGCAAGCATGGTTCTCTCCTGACGGAAAAAAATATGCTTACTATTATGTAAATGATGGCTTGGATATTTTTGATTTTGACAGATGCAATGCAACTTTAAGCAATGCAGTGCATGTTACTATGCCATTTGAGAATGGGTATAATGTGGGTATGGCAATTTCACCAGGTTCTAATGCTTTATATGTTTCCAATACTCAGCATGTATATCAGTTTGATTTAACAGCGACAAATATTGCGGCATCACAATTGACGGTTGCAACGTATGATTCATTTGTATCAGTTTTCCCCGGGTTTCCTAATGGTTTTGCCACATTGTTCGGATTGTCTGCCCTTGCACCCGATGGAAAAATTTACATTACTACAGGCAATAGCACTATACACATGCACACGATAGACAACCCAGATGTAATTGGTATGGGATGCAATGTAAACCAACACAGTGTTCAATTACAATCAGTTTATTTTAATACGCTGCCCAATCACCCAAATTATTTTTTAGGGTGTGATACTACTTGCACAACTTGCTTGGTTGGTCTGCCTGATTTCCCCGAAGGAGAGGCTTTAACAGCAAGAGCCTTTCCTAATCCTAGCAATGGGACTTTTACATTGCAGTTTGCTGTACAAAAGATAAGCGGAGAGATGGAAATATATGATGTGATGGGAAATTTGGTTTTAAAAGAATATGTAGCTCCTTGGAGCCAGTATAAGAGAGTTAACATTGATGGTTTGGCAAAGGGAATTTACCTGTGCAAGTTAAAATGGAAACATACCGAGACAAATTTAAAAGGTGATAAGAGAGTAGCATCTTTTAAGTATTAGCGGGGAGTGAAAAAATATATTTGCTGCATTTTTAAGACTTAGCGAGAATCAGTTGCCGCCAATAGCCAGTATGATTCAAAAAATCATTTAAATTTAAAATGCAAAAGTCGCGTTGCATTTAAGATAGCTAATAAGGCCACACCTACATCAGCAAAAACAGCTTCCCACATGGTAGCAATACCACCGGCACCTAACAATAACACCATGGCTTTAATGGCAAAGGCCAACGTGATATTTTGCCAGACAATTTTTTTGGTTTGTTTTCCAATTTTTATCGCTAATGGAATTTTAGCAGGATTATCGTCCTGAATCACAACATCGGCAACTTCAATGGCAGCATCACTTCCTAATCCTCCCATCGCTATGCCAACATGACTGATGGCAATGGCAGGAGCATCATTAACACCATCACCAACAAAAGCAACGGTTTGCTTTTTATTGATAAAAGTTTTTATTTTTTCAACTTTAGCCTCAGGTAGTAATTCACCATAGGCATGAGAAATTCCGGTTAGTGCAGCAACTGAATCTACAACGGTTGATTTGTCACCACTCAACATAGTCACATCAACATTCATCTGCTTTAATTTTTGTATGGCAACTGCTGCAAATGGCTTAATGTTGTCTGAAATGGTTATGTAGCCTATAAATTTTCCATCAAAGGCAATTGCTATAACAGTATTCATTATAGAAGCATGTTCAATATCAAATGCAACGTTATGCAGTGATAGTAGTTTGAAATTTCCTACTAACAATTGTTTGCCGTTAACTAATCCTTTCATACCATACCCTGAAATTTCTTCTACCTGTTCCAAATCAATTGTTGTAGTATTTCCGATATAGTTATGGATTGTTGCAGCAATAGGATGTGTACTATGTGACTCCAATGCATTGACCATTTGCAAAATAAAATCCCTGTCTTTCTCAAATAAAATTTTTACATCCAGCACTTTAAAAACACCTTCAGTAATTGTTCCTGTTTTGTCAAGCACAACCTGACTGACAGAGGCTAGAAGATCTAAAAAGTTGCTTCCCTTCACCAATATGCCATGCCTGCCTGCAGCACCTATACCTCCAAAATAACCCAAAGGAATACTGATGACCAATGCACAAGGACAGGAGATGACTAAAAATATTAAAGCTTTATAAAACCAGTCTCGAAAAATATAATCATGCGCAAAAAAGTAAGGCAAAAAAGTGATGGCAATAGCAAGCCCTACAACAATTGGAGTATAAACTCTTGCAAACTTTCTGATGAATAATTCTGTAGGGGCTTTCTGTGCAGCTGCATTTTGAATTAGCACAATCATTTTATTCAGTTTGCTATCTTCATAGGCGGCTGTTACTTTAATTTGTACAACAGTATTCAGGTTAATCATTCCGGCAAGAACTGCATCTCCTTTAACTTTTGCATTTGGCATACTCTCACCTGTTAATGCCGCTGTGTTAAATGTTCCTTTTTCAGACAATAAAATACCATCAAGTGCTGCTTTTTCTCCGGGCTTTAAAAGAATAATTTCATCAACAGCAACTTCACTTGCAGCCATTTCAACGGCATTGTTGTTCTTGAAAACAGTTGTAATATCAGGACGTTGGTCGAGTAAAGTTTTAATATCTGATTTAGCCCTGTTTGTTGCCAATGTCTGAAACAATTCGCCAATAGCATAAAATAACATCACTGCAACACCTTCGGGATATTGCTTTATAGCAAATGCACCAAGGGTAGCAATTGTCATAAGAAAAAACTCTGAGAAGATTTTTCCTTTTATAAGTCCCCAACAGGCCTCCTTTATTACCGGAAATCCTACGGAGACATAAGCTATGATGTACCAAACTAAGCGAATCCATCCGTTAAACCAGGAAAAAGTATTCCAATAATCAAAATGCAAACCTGCAAGTAGAAGTACTAAGGAAATTAATCCCGGCAGCCACTTTGAAAACAAGCTTGACTCATGATTTGCATGGTCATGGTTATGAAGAGAATGATCGTGATTTGAATCTTTCAAATCAATGTTACCGGCATTCTTATTAATGTTGACTTCCGGAGTACAGCAAAGTTGTTTGCCCTCAAAGTTGTAAAGGTGCTTGTGCTTCATGCCATAAATTTTCTAAATACAAAATTATGGCAGATGCCAATGCAATGCTATTGCAAAGTTTGTTTAATGCATTTTTCACAAATGCCTCGTGCAAAAAATGTGATATCGTCAATTTTAAATCCAGTAATATTACTTTGAGGAATGGCAATATCGGTTTTACATGTTGTCTGTTTGCAAACTTTACAGTAAAAGTGAAGATGTTGGTCGTAGTGCGTATTTTCTGAGCAGGCAGAGCCACATAAAGTGTATTTTGTAATATTATCTTCCTGAATCCTGTGGATTATTCCTTTCTCTTCAAATGTTTTTAAAGTACGATAGATTGTAATTCTGTCGGCATATTGAAAATGTTTCTCAATCTCTGTTATAGATAATGCAGCAGTTTGCTTTACGAGGAAATTGTAAACTAAAATTCGCATACTTGTTGGGCGCGTATTTCTGGCAGATAAAATACTTTCTGTTTGTAGGTTTAAGAGTATCTTGTTGTTCATTGAATTTATTAGAAGGGGTTATTTCCAGAAAGGGTCTGTTAAATTGTCAATAAATTTTTCTTCTTTATGGTGTTTATTTATCATATCAAATTGCTCAGATGTTGCAATGGCTTCAATTTCTTTAAAGAGTACTCTCTCTTCAAATCGAATGTGAGCTTCTAATGTTTTTTCGAGTAACTCAAGGTTGGTGTTTGTTGAAAGCTTTGTTTCAGAGTTGCACAAGTCAGCAAGCAAACGATGTTCTTTAATTACTCTTTGAATCATCTCATTACCGGAGTCCATAACAGGAAACAAATATTTTTCTTCTATTTCAAAGTGCGGAATGAGATGTTCATTATAAAACCAAACAGCATATTTTGCCATACGGTAAGGATCAATTTGCTTTTTAATGCCCATTCTGATTTTAGAACCGAAAAGTAATCCTTGATAATGCTCTCTGCTTATAGACTGTATTGCCTCATGTCGTTTTATTGGTTTGGTGCTCATAATAATTTGCTTAGTGCTTTCTGCAAAACCACAGCTTGATTGTGCTCGGTATCTTTTGCTCCGTAAAGTAAAGTAAGATTTTGCTTTTTTGCAATTTCAGCTATTTGTTTTAGTATATCTTTTTTATTGTGAAGTTCTTTAGAATATCGCGCTACAAATTCTTTGAATTTTTTTGGGTCGTGACCAAACCATTCTCTTAGCTCTGCTGACGGTGCAATATCTTTATTCCATTCATCAATGGCTGCATTTTCCTTTTTTACACCTCTGGGCCAAAGTCTGTCAATTAACATTCTATAACCATCAGTTTTATCCGGTGCTTCATAAATCCGCTTTATTTTTATTGAAGACATAGTTGATATGGTTTTATAAATACTTAATGCAAACAAAATTGTTGTGACTATGGTTTTATACAACCGCCAATTTATTTTATTTAAAAACACTATAAAGTTGTTCTCTTTGATTTAACAACAATTATAATGACAATAAGAAAAGTTATGATTGCGGGCAATGCTACAAATAAAAGTCCCAAGCCGGGCCTGTTGGTTTGTGTTTTCGGATCATAGTTAAAGCATGAAAATATATTGCTTTTTGTTGGTAGGCGATAGGAGGGAGTAAACACGTTGTGAATACTGCTTATCAGCATCTTTATATCATTTGCTGTTCTGATGCCTAACAGTTTTTTTGTAATCAGGCCATTGGTATTAATACCTACCAGCAATGCATCGTGGTCAAACTGCTTGGTAATGCTATCCCATTTCGGGTTAAAACTTATAGATTTAATTAGTGCATTAATGCTATCGGTAACCGCAAAATTCCATTGATTATTATTTTCCAATCGGTATTGTTTTGCAAGATTAGCCATGTCATTTAAATCATCTCTCGGGTCAAAACTTACAATCAGTATATTAAAATCTGAATTGCTTGGTATTTGACTTATATTTTCTTTTAGTTGCAGTAAGAAAGGATTGCAAATACCATAACATCTAGTAAAAACTAAAGCTACGATCAGTGGCTTCTGACCATATAGAGATGCAACAGACGTTGCTTTGCTATTTCCTGATATTAGCAGAGGTGCATTAAATATTTTTCCGTAAATATCCTGCTCTTCTCTTAAGTCAGAGTGAATATCGTTAGCACAAACAAAATAACTACAACATGTTAACGCGAAGAAGCAGACAAAATAACGAAACATCGTTTAGCAATATTATAAAAGAAAATTAAAATGGCAATCAGGTATATGATAGCAAAAAATGCACCTACCTTTGCAAGATAAGGCCCTGATGTGAGTTCAACAGGATATGTGCTATATCTTCTTGGAATAGAATTTGCACCTGCTACATAAAATGCCATCAGGAAGCCAATGCCGCCTATAATAAGAAGCACCAATGTATATTTAGTCAACTTACTTAAAACAAGTTTGTCAACATATTGTGTGGAGAACCAATAAAAAAATCCAAGACTAAATAAAACATTACCCATTGCATTGTATGTGTGAAAGTGTGCAGGAACCCAAAGTGTATTATGTAACATGATATTATTTGAAATGGTTGCATCAATAACAGCTCCAAGACCACCTATTACCCAGCCAGCAACGCCAAGAAAGAATAATAAATTGGTAATTGACCATCTTACTTTAACTCCATAAACTGCTACAACAATACTGAAAACTGTTACTGCTGCTGAAGGAATACTTGCAAGATAAGATGCTAACTGACCAACAATTTGCAATGCTTGTGGTTGTACAAAGTCCATGTAAAGGTGGTGAAAAAATGCTGTTAAAATAAAAACCATAGCACAATTCCATGCAAATGAAATGTACCAGGTCATTTTCCATTTTGGTCTGTCGCTTACTTCTCCAAAAATTTCATAGATAACAGCCAAACCCAGATAAAGCATTTCATTAGCAATAGTATGCCCGAAGAAATAAATCAGGTTTTTCATCAGCAGCGCATCATTAACAAAATTGCCGTTTGAAAAATACTCTGCAAAATAAAGTACGATGACAATTACTGCTGCAATCAGCGATGCAATTACACCAATTAAAGTTACAGTAGCTATGAGTATAAAAGGTGGCGTTTCTACTGATGGATTACTTTTAAAGTGTTGCCAGGCAAAAGCTTGTGACAAGGTGTATTTTTTAAGTATCTGAGCCATTAGACTAACACTCCAGACTAACCAACCTACGCCTAAAATAGTTAATGAAATAAGAAATAATGGAGTGGACCAACTCTCTGAACCAAGATCTCTGAAAGGCAAAGGATATAGAAAAGTCCATCCGGTACTAAACTTGCCAGCATAGGTTGTAATCCACAACATGACAACCCCAATAACGGTGAGGATAAAGGCAAAAAGATTAACACCATAACTTGTTTTAACATATCGTTGCAAAAGATAGTTTACGGCAACCATACCGGCAGCAAACCAAATTCCAATCATTGTTAATCCATGTGTTGTCATGTTGGTATAAAAAGTAAGTGGCGATTGTTCAATAACTTTTCCCTGATTGAGTCTCATAAGAATTCCAAGTACAATGCTTGCAATAAAAAGTACAAGAATGACTATTATCCAGAGTGCGCTTATTTTTTTTAGTTTAAGTGAATCTATATTCATGATGTAAAATATTATTAAATAACTTTAAATGTTGTTTGCATTACGGGATGCCCAGTGCCACAAAACTCAAGGCAAAAAATGTGATACTCACCAGGCTCAGAAAATTTATAGCGCAGGTTGTTGATATAGCCCGGCATGGCCTGTACTTGTGTAATGAGTCGCATTGAAGGATCGTAAACAGCAAAACCATGATTGACATCAAAACTTGTTACCCGGAATTCTACCAGTTGATCATGAGAAATTGTTATTGTTTCACCACTTGGACTTTTAGGGTCAATTGGTTTTGTGGAAAGAAAAAATGAAAATTGTATTGTGCCAACATGAATCACTGTTGAAGGTGTTTCATTTGCATAGGTGAAGTATGGAGATTTTGGTAATGTTGCAGCGGCAAAAATGCCAAGCACTACAATTAGAATCAAGGTGAACCAAAAACGTTTTTTTAATACATTTTTTGTTCCGCCTGCATCTTTATCTGCGTTGAGTGAAGAAACAAATACTGATACAAAAAAGATTGTTCCAATGCCAACAAGCAGCATAAAAAATAACATAATGGATTGTTGTTGCATAACTTTTAGTTTAAACAATTAGAATGAGTTGATGAGTATGATATTCGTGATTAACCTGATGTAAACGATTAACCAAAAACTCAGAATAAATAAAGCAATCGTAAAATTGTTGAATCTTCTCGAAATGAAGCTGACTTTTTTTGACTTTAGAAAAACGGCAAAGCATTGCCATCAAGCCAGCGGAATTTTTATTACCTCCTAAAAAAATTTCCCGTTGATGTAATATAACCTTTTTGGGGGTTACTGGTGCATATGACTTAAAGCATGCTACCACGTATCCGTTAAACTACATTTAGTAGGCACAAACGTATAAACTATTTCTGTTGATTGCAAATAAAAGTAATACATATACTTCTATATAAAGCAAATAAGGTGTAAAGTGTTTAAAACAGACACAGGAAACATGCAATGCAAAATCATGTAATGATTCTTTGTAGATTATTGCTTATGCTTTTTTCTTATAGTGAAGTAATAATTACACCACATAATGCTATTATAGTAATAACCAGAATAATTTCGAGAATAACTAAAATTCGATCTAATGCCTTTTTCGCGAATTATTTCATGATCAATTTTTGGAGGTTGTTTTGACATGGCTGTTATAATATTTAAAACTCCGGCTCAAAGCCGGAGTTTTTCTGTTTTGGTTAAAGGCTACTTAATGACAAGTTTTTTGGTATAATTAATCTCAGAAGTGGAAATTTTAAACATATATAATCCTTTTGATAGTCCTGAAATATCCAGATTTAGAATATCATCAGTTGGCTTTATTATTTTTTCCAAAACAACCTTTCCTTGTAAATCAATGAGGTTGATTTTGCCTGCTACTATTTCATTATTTAGTTTAACTAATAAATACTCACTTGCAGGGTTTGGTAAAATTTCAAATGTTGTTTTCTCATTTTCTATAGTGTTCACCAATACACCATTGCTGCAAACTTTGGCACACCAGATGTGAGTATTATTACTTTCGTTCCAAAATATGGCATTACAACCGTCTGTGTCATCAATAGTAGTCATGACGTTATTGCTAACAGAAGCATTATTGGTTGCTAAATCAATACCTGATGCAGGCCATGTCAAAGTGCCATTAGATCTTATGCGTTGGCCAATGATTGTTTGAAGATTTGCAGAATTATATGCAACAAAAATGGCATTGCTGTCGCTGATAGCAATTTTTTGATAACCATAATAGATATGAGATATTCCAATTTCTACACCATTGGCAGTCCATTGGGGAACCCCATTCGTATTATATTCCTGAATATATAATGTTGTTTGGTTTGCAATTCTATTGTCGCCCCAGGAAACATAAAGTTTATTATTGCTAAATATAGCATGCGGGTGGTATTGATATGTGTTTGATAAATTAACAATATTCTTTATTTGTGGTGACCAGGTAAAATTGCCTGATGCATCTAATTTGGTTAAAAGTATTCCTGAAGTATAAGATTCCCATACAACATAAATATTTCCGGAGTTATCGTAAAGCAAATAGTGTAGTCCATTAAAACCATTTAGATTCACACCTTGTGCAACATCTACGGCTGTTGGCCATTGCGGCACACTTTGCATATTATATTTTTGGATATAGATACCACTGCCCAAGCCATTGCCTCGCGATAAACTGTAAAACGTATTTTGTGGTCCTTTGTAAAACAAATAAGTATAACCGGGTAATGTTGCAGTTTTTGAATTGGCCCAAAGTTTATTGCCATTGGCATCTATTCTGTTAAATTTAGGTCCGGAAGAACCACCATAGTAAACAACAGAATAGTTGATGAAGGCACCGGAATCATTCGGAATGGCCTGCATTGAATAAGTTTCAATGCCAAGAATACTTGCAGCAGCACTGCTTTTTTCTATCAGTGTTGGCTGTGCCCATACATCGTTTCCACTAAAATTTACTTTTTTTACCAGTAATGAATCCCCATAAGTTGTGGCGTTTTGTATCCATGTAAAAATTATTCCGTTATTAAACAGGGTGCAATGAAATGCCTGAACAGATTGTGTTGTATGCTGAATGATGATTTTGCCATTGGCAGTCCATTGTGCATTACCGGCAGCATCCAAATGCTGACCGTAAAGTTTTTTAATAGTACCGGTTCTGTTGTCAATCCAAAAGGTGAAATAGCCACCATTGCCATCTTTTAGAATCTGAAGATGAGACTTTGTCGCGGTAGCATTACAAACAGAAAGAGGCTGTGCTGGGCTACTGCTGAATTGTGCCTTTGTATTATATGTAGTTAGCAGAATCCACAATAAAATGTATAAGTTTTTCATTTTGATTTAAATTTAATTGTAATTATTTTCTGAAATAGATTTCAATAATAGCAAGTGATATCGGATGATTTATCTTCCGATTATTAAGCGGTAAGAAAAACTTATTAAACGGTTCAATTGATATTATATCAATTACTATCTTGCACTAAATTGCTGCCAAAATCAACACACATAGATGAACCGTTTCGTTACTTATCTATTTCTTTTTTTGTTGTTAAGCCTGACTGGCAGGAGTCAGGATGCTTCTAAGATTCCTTTATATCTGAATGACTTGAAGCAGGCAGCCCATGATTCTGCAAGAGTGGAAGCGTATCGTAATTTATGTTTTAATTATAGCATTGCTAATACCGACAGTGGAATTTACTATGGTAAAAAAGGCCTTGAAATTGCATTAAGAATCAAGTTTGATAAAGGCATTGGTGATTGTTACAATAGTTTAGGATGGTGTTATTCACGGAAAGGCGACTATGCTGAAGCCAAAAAATATCTCACACTTGCACTTCAATATTTTGAACAGACAAACGATAAATGTAATATAGCAGTTGTGTTAGCCAACATCGGCAGCACCTATTTTAATCAGAGTTTATATGCTGATGCATTAGAGTATTTTATAAAAAGTGTGAATTTATCCAAGGGATGTCAGGATTCATCAAGAAGACCTGCAGGCATGTATTCTATTGGCATTGTTTACAACAGTCAGAAAGAGTTTCAGAAAGCAATTCCTTACTTCAGAGAAGCAGCTGAAATTAGTGTACAGATTAAAGATAGCAACAAACTGGCCGATTGTATTAATGGAATTGGTAATGCATATCTTGGTTTAGAATTTTACGATAGTGCATTCTATTACCTGCGCCAATCTTCTGCAATGTATCAGAAGTTATCTAACATTAGCGGAGCAGCTTTTGCAGCAGAAAGTTTAGGTAGTATTTACCTTATCCAGAAAAATTTTGACATGGCGCTAATGCAGTTTGAGTTTGCAAGAGAGAATTTTGAAAAATCGGGCAGTAAAAATGATTTATGTTATGAGCTTACTTTGATTGGTGACGCTTATAGACAATACGGTAAAGTAAACTCCGCAATCATCTATATGAAGATGGCTTTGCAGATTGCTGACAGTAATAAGTTTCAGGCGTTGCAGTTACAGACATTAAATTCTTTGAGTGAGCTTTATGCCTTAAAGCACGATTTCCAGAATGCATATTTAACTTTTAAACAGGCTTCGGAGATAAAGGATACCATCAATGAAACAAAGCAGCAAGCTAAACTTGATGAGATAAAGACAAAATTTGAAACTGAGCAAAAAGATAAAATTATTGAACTGCTTAACAGAGATAAAGCAATTGAGAAATCAAATGCAGAATGGCAGCGGCAACTAAAGAATATTTTTATAATAGGAGCAGTGATGCTGTTGCTCATCATATTAAATCTGTATAACCGCTTTACTTTGAAGAAAAGAGCTGCACAGCAGTTAGAACAAAAAAACATCATCATTGCAAAAGAAAAGGAGCGTGCTGAGCGGAGTGAGAAGTTTAAGCAACAATTTCTGGCCAATATGAGCCATGAAATCAGAACGCCATTAAATGCAATTTTCGGAATGACTGAATTGCTACAGGAAACCAAGCAAGATGAGCAAAGTAGCAAGTATTTACAAGTCGTAAAACAATCATCAGAAGGTTTACTTGTAATAATAAATGATATTCTGGATTTATCAAAAATAGAAGCAGGAAAAATGGAGCTTGAAAAAACTCCATTCAGATTTAAAGAAACTATTGACCATGTGTATCAAACCTTTTCTCAAAAAGCAAGTGGTAAAGGACTCGATTTGAAATTTTCTGTAGGGGAAAATGTGCCAGAGTTTATTATAGCAGACCCATTTCGTATTACACAAGTTCTTATAAACTTAGTAGGAAATGCAATCAAATTTACTGAGAAAGGCTTTGTGATTGTATCTATTAAGCAAATAAGACAAGCACAACAAAATGGTAAAGCATTTTGTGCACTTCATTTTGAAGTGTCTGATAGTGGCATTGGGATACCTGAAGGTCAGCAGGAGAAAATATTTGAATCTTTCAGTCAAACGCATGCTGGAAATTCCAGAAAATTTGGCGGCACAGGCCTTGGTTTAACTATTTCTCAAAGCCTTGTTCAGCTGATGGGTGGTAATATTGAAGTGAGTAGTACAGAAAACCAAGGCACAGTGTTTTCATTTACAATTGAAGTAGAAGTTGCAGATTCTTTTGAAGATTTACAGAAGTTGAAGCATGTTCCTTCGCAAGTAGCAATTTCTAAACAAGGTTTTTCGGTTTTGCTTGTAGAGGACAATGAGTTTAATCAGATATTAGTAAAAGATGCACTTAATAAAAAAATGCCTGAAATAGCGTTGAAAATTGTTGGAACAGGAAGTGAGGCATTAGAATTTTTGAAAACAAAAATGGTCGATTTGATTTTAATGGATATTTCAATTCCGGAGATGGATGGATATGAAATTACACATATCATTCGAAATGAACAAAATGAGTCTGTTAGAAAAATTCCTATAGTTGCAATCACAGCAAATATTTCTCAGCTTGAAAAAGAGAAATGCATTGCTGCAGGGATGAATGACTACTTGTCAAAACCATTTAAAATTTCGGAGCTGACTGATGTAATCAATCGTTTTAAGATTGAAGCGTTTGAATTGACAGACAGCAACAAAAGTAAGATTGAAGCAATATCATCCACTGTTGATTTAGCATATTTAAAGGATTTTACAGATGGTGATATTCAGGAAATGTCGCGATATGTTGACATATACATTGAAAGAATCCCTGAAGTTTTTGGAGAGATAGAAATTTCTTTAAAAGCAGATGATGAAAAACATGTAATTGTATTATTACACAGCATTAAGCCTTTGATTGCTGCTGTTGGTTTGACTGAGTGTGCACAAAAAATTTCAGAACTTGAGAAACAGAAAGACACAATTAAGAAAAATAAGCTGATGCCTGTTGTATTACTTATCAGAAAACAATGTATGGCAATGATTGAATCTTTGAAAATGTGGAAAAGTGTAAATTCCATGGGCTAAAAGTATAATTGTACACTAATAATATTTTATTTGTCGAGTGAAAAATATAAAAGCCATTGTAGTAGATGATGAAGCGTTCGGCAGAGAACAGATAAAGTCATTGTTAAAAAAATACTTTCCTCAAATCGTATTAGTTGCAGAAGCAGCTAACTCAACAGAGGCATTAAAGCAGGTATATTTTCATAAACCGGATTTGGTTTTTTTGGATGTTGAAATGCCCGGTAGCAATGGTTTCGATTTGCTTGAGAAAATTCAGGAACATGATTTTGAAATCATATTTGTAACTGCCTTTGATCAATATGCCCTTAAAGCAATAAAATTTTCGGCATTAGATTATCTGCTTAAGCCGCTGAGAAAAGATGAATTTATACATGCAGTTCAGGAATTTCTTAACAGACAGAAAAATGCATACGACAGAAAATCTGTTATTAATAATCTTATCAGAAATTTAAAATCTGTTGAAGAAAAATTATTTCGTTTGGCAGTAAACACATCAGGTAAAACATATTTTCTTTTGCCTGATGAAATTATCAGATGTGAAGCTGATGGTAATTACACAAGAATTTCCTGTAGCAATAAGGAGATGATACTTGCTTCAAGAACTTTAAAAGAATTTGACGATTTACTCAATGGTTATAATTTCATCAGAGTACACAGGGCGCATCTGGTTAACAAAAACCATATAAGGTCATTTAATAACGAAAACAAATTGGTGATGAGCGATAATTCGGCCATTGAAGTTTCCAGGAGAAAAATGGGAGAAGTACGCAGTTTATTCGGGCAATAGATTAATAAACAGTGTTAATCAAATAGAGCCAACTCCGGATAGTCAACAGGATTCAGTATTTCCGGAACATTACGATTAACTCTTGCACTGTTTGCCGTTTGCGAAATGGAATGTGCTGTCATATCGCTTTCATTGTATGGTTTAATCATTGATTTAATTTCGTCAATAGCGATATTTGGATCAACCCATTTTTTTTCCTCTTCCTTAGCAATAATCAATGGCATTCGCTTTTTAACATTATGAATTTTTTCCATTAACGGATTGGCTGGAGTTGTCAGAATGCTGAAAGTATGATGTAGTTCTCCAGTACTTTTGTCGGCCCAGATTTCATAAATGCATCCTAAAGAAAATATTTCTGACTGAATTGTTTTAATAAAGTAAGGATACTTCTTTTTGTTTATTTCGCGCCATTCATAAAATCCGGATACAGCTAACAGGCATCTTTGTTTGGCAATACTTTTTCTGAAAGAAGGCTTTTCAAAAACCGTTTCGCCAACGGCATTCAGTGTTTTTGTTTTTATTTCAGAAGCGCTTTTAGTGTCTTTTATCCATGAAGGAATGAGTCCCCACTCAAACAAAAAAAGCCCATCATACCTGACTATTGGCAAAAACGGATGTGCAAATCCGCTGACAAAGTAGTAAAGCGGCAGTTCTGGTTGAGCTGTTTCAAAACTGAAAGTTGCCCCAATAACATCTTTATAACGTTCGGCATATTTTTGTTGCCGGGTTTCCATTATTGCTATATTGTAACACATAAAAATTTACATATTTAACAATAAAAATCGGCAAAAAATTTATCAGCCAATCATAACAGGCATAATGAGCATCAGAATATCCTCTGCTGCATTGGTGTGATCTTTTCCGGGAGTCAACAGCCCAGCACGGTTTGACAATGACATGTGCAGATGAATCTCTTCTGTGTCAAGATTAGAAACTATATCAGCAAGAAAGCGTGCATTAAATGCAATGTCCATATCAGCACCATCATAAGAGCAAGTTAAACGCTCGTTGGCTTCGTTAGCATAATCTACATCTTCAGCAGAAATTGCCAATTCACTTCCTTTGATTGCAAGTTTTACCTGATAGGTAGTTTTGTTAGAAAATATAGAAACACGTTTTATGGAATTCAAAAATGCTACTCTGTCAACCGTTAAAACATTTGGATTGTCAACCGGAATTACTGCTTCGTAGTTTGGATAACGACCATCAATTAAACGACAAATCAAATCATAGTTGTCGAAGCTGAAAAAAGCATTTGCCTCGTTATAGTCAACTTTTACACGTGTTTCTTCCTGAGGTAAAATGTTTTTTAGCAGGTTAAGCGGCTTTTTAGGTAAAATAAATGAACCGGCTTCTTTTGACTTAATATCTGTTCTGCGATAGCGCACCAAACGATGTGCATCTGTTGCCACAAAAATGGTGCTGTCCTGAGAAAGCTGACAAAACACACCTGACATAACAGGTCGTAAATCATCATTGCCGGTGGCGAAAATGGTCTTATTAATTGCCTCATGCAAAACTGATGATGGCAATTCGATATGGTTGCTTTTTTCTAGAATAGGTATGCGTGGAAAGTCTTCGCCATTCTGACCATTGAGTTTATATTTTCCATAATCGGAGCTAATTTCAACAGTATGATTTTTTTCATTGATGGTGAAAGTAAGAGGCTGCTCATTAAAAGTCTTTAAGATGTCGAGCAGAATTTTTCCGGGTATGGCAATTATCCCTTTGTCTTTAGATTCAACCTTAAGTCTTGTGGTTATAGTTGTTTCAAGGTCAGAAGCCGACAAGGTGAGTTCGGTGCCATTCACGGCAAACAGAAAATTGTCTAAAATCGGCAGGGGAGAGTTGGTGGCTAAAACCCCACTAATAGATTGTAAATGTTTTTGAAGTACAAGGCTGGAAACAATTAGTTTCATAAATATTAAAAGTTAGGAGGCAAATATAATCAGATGGAACTTTGTGAAGGCTAAATTAAAGAAAAATTAAAGACTACCGAATCCCTTGATTCTGTCGGGTTTACTAAACAATTTGTCAAATACATGATACTGAACCACTACCAAATTGGTGTCGTTATTCCATGAGGCATACATTCTGTCGGGATCAAATTCACGCAAAAGCCCTGTTCTCTCATCAACACTTGTCATAGTTCCTGTGTCAACCGGCTTCAGGTACATTTCAATCTTGTCTTTTTTCCCATCAACACCTTCAACTTCCAATATTCTTATGGGTTGTGTTTTTAATAACGAATCACGATAGGCAACATCAAGATTGTAGGTTGGGCGTTCAAAACCTATAAGTTGGTACTTGGCTAAGTATGCAACTAACTGAGATTGAAAAATTTCTGATGGCACTGTTGCAGTCAAACTTGAATAGTAAACATAATGATCATCATCTTTTTTTACGCTGAACGATTCTTCAGGATGTTGATTATTCTGGACTCTTACAGATGCTATCTGCCCCTCACCATATTGAAAAATAATACGACTCCGCCATTCATCGGCACTGGCAAAATAGCGTGTTGTAAGGTAGCCATTAAAGCCCGGAATATGTATTACAAATGGTACTGCAGAATTTTCAATGTACATAAAGGTGCCTAGCATATCTTGTGTTGGCCCGCCAACGTAATAGGTTTTAATTTTATCTCCTTTGCTGAAAATCTCAATTTTTGTACCTGTG
This sequence comes from Bacteroidia bacterium, assembly GCA_037045145.1. Classification (NCBI taxonomy): domain Bacteria; kingdom Pseudomonadati; phylum Bacteroidota; class Bacteroidia; species Bacteroidia bacterium. The sequence continues at coordinate 74,911 of JBAOIA010000012.1, read as the reverse complement.
CTGCTCAACTCTTTCAGTACGTTTTGCAAGGCTGCTTTGCCTACAGGGCTTCTTACTTCAATTTGTTTTATGGTTTTTAGTAAAAAGTTAATTGCATCCTGTCGCGCTGGATATTTACCATTAATTGTCCAAAGTGCAGGACTTTTTCTTTCAAGCAATGCTTTGTTACCTTTTTTATCAGCAAGAAACATTTTATCAATTGAAGCTGTATCGGCAACAGCAAAATCTCGCAGTTCTTTTTTAATAGTGCTATTGCTGCTGTTGAAATAATAATATCCGGTTACAGAAAGTAACAACATAACCAATAGAAGTAAAATTCGGTTTTTATTCATTATTTTATCAGGAGAATTTCTTTTTCCGCAAAAACAACTTAATCATTGCGAAAAGAATTATTAAAATAACAGGTAATGCAACATTTACTATCTGCAGCATTTTTTTATCAGGGTCAAATCGTGTTTTATCTAACAGGCGGAGTTTAAATTCTTTTGCTCTAAGAGTCATCAACCCCGAATTGTCACATAAATAATCAATACAGTTTAGCAATAGATTTTTGTTTCCATAAAACTGCCCTGTATAACGATCTAAACCAAGTGGATAAACCGTGTTGCTGCTCCGTTTATAATCATTACGAATAACATCACCATCGGCAATTACAATCATGCTTGTAGTTTGACCATCTGATTTGAAACCTATAGTACTGTCTGTAGCAATCTGATATGGAATCCGGTTTGCATAATTAGAGCGAAAAGAGCCTTCCAGCAATACGGCAAGATTTGCAGGTGGGTTGCTATAATCTTTTTCATCGGGTTCCTTACGCAGGATATTTAGACTTACTACTGCCGGTGATTGAACAGTTTTACAATAGTGAGAACTTTGCAACAAAATAGTTTTTTTTATGTGTGCCGAAACAATGGTGTCAATACTTCCGGCAAATGCAAAACGTATGGCATTAAGATTATTGACAATAGGATGCTTGGAGGTTGGTGTCACAAGTGGATAATAAAACCAGGGTAACATAGAATTCTGCGGACGGTTGCCTACATAACCTGTTAAAATAGGGATAGGCACTGCCTGTAAATCCATCACCAAATCTTTATTCAACCTAACACCATAACGAAACAACATGTCATCAAGATTCAACTCTTTTGGAATAGCGATGAATTCATTTTTTCTTGCCAAACTATCCATATCGGCATTCATCATATCGAGCAGCCAAAGCACCTTGCCACCACGCATAATAAACTGATCTATGATAAATTTATCTTTTTCATCAAATGCAGAATCTGGTTTTGCTATCACCAGGCAATCATAATCTTTTAAGGCATTAAGCTGATTTTTGATTTGCAAATAATGTGTAGGGTAGGAGGCTGAAACAGATTTATAGAAATCGGCCAAATACGGTTTGTCTAATTCACCCTGACCATGTAAAATACCAATGGTGGCAGGTCTTTTGGCAGAAATTTTAGAAATGGCGTTGATAATCTCATATTCCAGATTCTGAATAGACGTGTTTACCATCTCTTCTGCCGAAGCACCCATTCTGTCTTTTAAAAGTAACAAAGGTTGTTCTTTTGACAGATAGTTAAGTATTGCTCCCGGAAATAAAATTCTTTCAGATGTACCTTCAGCACTTCGTTCAGAGATATTGGTGGGTTGAAGTCCTTTGTCTGCAAGTTGATTGTAAAGTTCATTGCGCTGCTTGCTGTCTGTTAATGCTGATGGGTCAATAAAATCAAACTCAAGATTTGAGCCCGCATAACTTTTCATTTCCATCAGCATGTCGCGTGTTGCAGAACTCAGTCTTTGAAAACCTGCAGGTAAGTCACCTGTCAGATAAACTTTAATATACACAATGTCTTTAAGCTGTTTTAGCTTTTCTTTTGTGGTGGATGAAAGGGTAAAACGTTTCTCAGTGGTGAGGTCATAGCGCCAAAATAAAAATTTACCTGCTGCATTAAGGCTAATAATTACTAAAAGTAAAAGTAAAAACTGATAAAGATTGGCACTACTTTTCTTCTTCATATCACCACTTTCTGCTTTCAAGTTTCAAACGGGTAAACACTAAAAACAATGCTGTAAGGCTGATAAAATAAATTACATCGCGCGAGTCAATTACACCCCTGCTCATTGAATTGTAATGTGCAACAATGCCAAGTTGATCAATCAAGTTTGCAACAACACCTGTTGAGAGAATGGTTGCAACAGACTGAAATCCTGAGTAACATAGCAGACATAAAAACATGGCAATGATAAATGCCACCAATTGATTGTCGGCTAATGAAGAAGCAAAAACACCAATGGCAACAAATCCTGATGCCAGAAAAAATAGTCCAATATAACTGCCTGCAATTCCTCCCAAATCAATATTTCCTAAAGGTGCAGCATACTGATATACTGTAAAAACATAAACCAATGTTGGTATCAATGAAAATATGACCAATACCAATCCTGATAAATATTTTGCCAATACAATCTGAAATTCTGTTAATGGTTTGGTAAGCAATATCTCCAAAGTACCTGTACGTTTTTCTTCCGAAAACATGCGCATGGTTATGGCAGGAATCAAAAACATATAAACCCATGGAGTAATGTTGAACAAACTATCTACGGCAGCATAACCACTTTCTGCAATATTCAGGTCATTGCCCGGAAACACCCACAGAAATAATCCAATCACAATTAAAAAAACAGCTATAGAAATATATCCTATAAGTGAGTTCAGAAAACTATTTATCTCTTTTTTTAATAGTGAATACATAATGGTTTAAAGCAGCAATGCTGAAATAAAGACTGCCAAAAATACAGTTTCGTTGCATATATGTGCTTGTAGATTATGAAAGTTTTAGGAAGCTTATAACAACAAAATTGTTAATTAATAATTTGCTTGCAGAAGTGCTTTTCAGTGAAGCCAAATTTCTTAATCTTGCTTTTTGAAAAATCATGGGAATTTACGTTAAATCTTCAGCATGCATCAGTGCCAGAAATACTTTTGGTGAAACTGATCTTTCAGACTTTAGCTTGCGGTCAGAAAAGTTAATGGCAAGAGAGCCTGTTTATAGCATGATAGCGCCTGCCGTTTTGCGAAGAATGGGAAAGGCCATTAGGATGACCTGTGGTGCAGTGAGTCAGCTTGAATTGAAAAGCAACCCTGTAAACGGAATAATAATAGGTACTGCAAATGGTGGCATGGAAGACTGTATTCGTTTTCTGAATCAGATTGTACAGTATGATGAGGGCACATTGACACCAACAAATTTTGTTCAAAGTACACCCAATGCCATTGCATCAACCATTGGAATGAACCTTCAATGTCGCGGTTACAATATTACACATGTTCACCGTGGCAATGCATTTGAAAATGCTTTGCTCGATGCATTTATGTATTTAGATGAAAACAAAAATGCTTCTTTATTGCTTGGGGGAATTGATGAAATTTCTGATTACAACTATAATATAGAACGCCTGGGTGGATGGTATAAAACTGAAATCCCTGCTAACGGTTTGTATGAATCCAAAACAGAAGGAAGTATTGCAGGAGAAGGTTGTGCAGTGTTTTGTTTAAGTAAACGGCCACAAAATGCATTGTTTGAAATTGTTGATGTCAATACCATGCACAGCACCGATGTAGATTCAGTACAATCAGGAATAAAGCAGTTTTGTGATAAACATGCTTTAAATCTTTCGGAGACTATGTTGTTGTCAGGTCACAATGGTGATGTAAGAAATGAAGCATTGCATCAAGCAGTTGAAAATGTATTTGATAAATCAACAGTCATCAGATACAAACATTTTTTCGGTGAGTTTCCAACCGTTTCAGCACTTACACTTTGGCTCATTGGTCAGATTGCGACAAGCGATGCTGTTTTGCCGGATCATTTCTATTTACGTAAGACAGAAACTAAAATTAAAAACTATCTTATCTGGAATCATTACAAAGGCTATCAGCATGGATTTATATTATCAAAACCTTGCCAATGAATGAATCAATGATGCTCTGCAAGCTCCATCCAGCGCATCGTCTTTTCATCAATTTCATGAATCACTTGTTGAAAGCGGTTGCTCACTTCCGTTAATTTTTCATGGGTAAGATCTGATTCGCCCAACTGTTGTTCCAACATAGACTTTTCCTCTTCAAGCAGCATAATTTCATTCTCTAGCTTTTCATACTCCTGTTTTTCTTTGAATGACAGTTTGCGTTTTTTGCCGGATACTGTTTCTTCCGGTTTTACTTTTACCACAGTTGCTTCTTTTTTCTGCTCTCTCTTTTGCTCCTTAAGTTTTTGTCTGTAGTCATAGTAATTACCATTCAGGACACTGATTTTGCCATCACCTTCAAATGCCCAAATGTGGTCTGCAACCCTGTCCATAAAAAAACGGTCGTGCGTGACAATAAGTACACATCCTTCAAACGAAGCTAAATAATCTTCAAGAACAGAAAGCGTCTGTATGTCTAAATCGTTTGTAGGCTCATCCAATATCAGAAGATTTGGATTTTTCATCAGTATGGTAAGCAAATAAAGTCTTCTTTTTTCACCACCACTCAGCTTTTCTACATATTGAAAATGCATGGATGGGTCAAACAGAAAGCGCTCAAGCAATTGTGATGCAGAAATTTTTCGTCCACCGCTCATTGGAATAAAGTCAGCGATCTCACGTATTACTTCAATAACTCGCTTCTGGTCTGAAATGTTTTTTGACTGCTGCTCAAAATATCCGGGCACAATGGTTTCACCCATTACAATCTTACCTTTATCGCAAGATTCTTTGCCCATGATAATATTCAACAAGGTACTTTTTCCCGAGCCATTGCTTCCAACAATACCAATCTTTTCACCTTTACGGAGAGAGTAGTCAAAGTTGTCAATTAGTTTCAGGTTGCCAAACGATTTGCTTATACGGTGAATTTCTAAAATTTTACTTCCTATTCTCGAAATGTTGACATCAAGCTCCACATTCCCTTGTTCAGATTTCTTTTTGGTTTTTTCTTCCAGAACATGAAATGCGTCAATACGTGATTTAGATTTTGTGCCGCGTGCTCGTGGTTGTTTCCGCATCCAGTCCAATTCCGTACGGTAAAGATTTTTTGAACGTTGTAAGTTGGCCGATTCCATTTCATCACGTTCAGATTTCTTCTCTAAATAATAGCTGTAGTTACCTTTATGTCTGTACAATTTTCCGTCTTCAAGCTCAAGGATTTCATCACAAATCTCATCCAAAAAATATCGGTCGTGTGTAACAAGTAACATCGTTATATTGGTTGATGCTAAAAACGATTCCAGCCATTCTATCATGTCTAGGTCCAGGTGGTTTGTAGGCTCATCCATAATAATAAAGTCAGCCTCATCAATCAACACTTTAGATAGTGACAATCGTTTTTGCTGCCCACCTGAAAGTTCATTGACCTTCTGATGAAAAAAGGGAACACCTAATTTTCCGGCAACAGATTTTATCTTGCCCAAATGTTTTTGCTCCTCTTCAGAGAGCTCATAGTGCGGTTTCTCATTCAACAAAGCATCAGCAATGTGCGTGTTCTCTGTAAGGCAATCTGCAACTGTGGCCGACTGCGGCAAAATATTTTCCTGTGTAAGGTAACTCAGTTTCAACTGATTTCTGAATGTAACAGTTCCTTCGTCAGGAACATCAAGTCCTGCTAAAATTCTAAGTAGTGATGTCTTGCCGGTGCCATTTCTTGCTACCAATGCCAGTTTTTGTCCTTTGGCAATTCCAAATGATATGTTGTTGAATAAAATTCTGTCGCCAAAACTCTTGCTGATATTTTCTACCGATAAATAATTCACCTGCTTTTTTATTGAAGCGCGAAAGTAGCAGTTATTGTGCTAATAAATGATAGGTTATATTGTTTTTATAAGGATTGATGGTAGTTTTTCATTTTTCCAACGCACTCACTTTTGCTAAAAGTATTATTGACAAAAATCATTTTTATATTAGTTAAATATTACCACTATTGCGTTGATAATTATTTTATTTCAGCACAGTACATGTGTAGTTATTTATCACTTTTGAAAGATGCGATTTAAGAAAAGCACATGGATAGTAGCTTCAACAATTCTTGGCATAGTAGCATTGCTGCAGTGGTCATTTATTACTGTTAAAGAGAACGAATATCAGCAACAGGCATTAGAGGTTTACCTCTCAAAAACTGCTCAAGATTTCTCTGGCGAAATCGAAAAACTTAAATCCCTTGCTGACAGCGAAAAAATAAACACTCGTCAGTTAGTTGAACAATTTAAAGCCTGTCGTATTGCCTATAAAAAACTTGAAGGTTTCACCGGATATTATTTTGCTTATACAGAGCGCGACCTCAACGGCCCACCAATTCCAATGGTTGAAGAAGAACCGCAAAGTAAATATGTACGTCCGCCACATGGATTGCAGGTAATTGAAGAAATTATTACCGAAAAGCCATTGAATAAATTGCATCTGCGCGAAGAGTTAAATCACACACTTAAACTTGCAGCAAAACTGTCGCTGTCGTTCAAAACATTAAAGCCCTACGACTATCAGTTGTTTGAAATTATGCAACTACGTCTTGTGAAAATTTACACGCTGGGTATAAACAATTTCGACTGTCAAATTATAAAAACAGGAATTGCGGAAACAAAAGCAGCACTTCTTTCTATCAGTAACATTCTTAATATCTCTTATCGCAATGCCGATTTCTCCATGGTCAACAACAGCATTGACGCTGCAGTTTCATTTCTCGACCGTCAGCAGCTTAGCGTAAACAAAGGCATGGAGTTTGACTATTTTTCATTTTATCGTAACTATGTTGTACCTATAAACCTATCACTCATCAAAGCAAGAAAAAGTATTTTGAATTTTGACCCTCAAAATATCAGAGCATTAAATCTTGATGCAGCAACCCTTTTTGAGAAAGAAGCATACAACACCTATTTTTTTACAAAAATGCAACGCAGTAATACTGGCGACATGCTTCCTTTTCTTGGCAAACTTTTATTCTTTGATCCCATTCTTTCGGTCAACAATTCGGTGTCATGTGCATCGTGCCATAAACCAAATATGGCATATACCGATGGACTTCCAAAATCTTACGGTTTTTTAAAGAACGATACATTGCCAAGAAACACACCAACCATACTCAATGCTGCCTTGCAGCGCAATTTATTTATGGATGCCAGCGTATTGGTTCTCGAAGATCAGGCAAAAACTGTTGTTCAAAATGAGAGAGAGATGCACGGTGATTTTAAAGTAGTTGTAGCCAAACTCAATCAATCATCAGCTTACAAAAAAATATTCAGTCAGGCCTTTGCCGGAACAAAAGATACAGCCATCAGCGAAGAAGGAATTCTAAAAGCATTGGCAGAATTTCAACGCACACAGTTGTCTTTCGATTCACCATTCGATAAAGCCATTCGCAGTGAAGGTACGTTAGAACAACCTGTCATTGACGGTTACAATATTTTTATGGGTAAGGCCAAATGCGGACACTGTCATTTTGCAGGCCTCTTTAATGGTACAACACCACCGCAGTACAGAGAGAGTGAGTTTGATATTATTGGTGTACCATCAACCAACAAACGACCCTATAAACTAGACGGGGATCTTGGCCGCTACAATGTTTTTAAAAATGATGAACTTAAATATGCATTCAAGACAACTACGGTCAGAAATATTGCTGTCACAGCACCCTATATGCACAATGGTGTTTATAAAACACTCGAAGAGGTTATAGATTTTTATGACAAAGGTGGTGGGGCAGGACTGGGTATTCACATTCCGAATCAAACCCTGCCCGATGAAAAGCTAAAACTCAACAAGGAAGAGAAGAAAAAATTAATATTGTTTCTGCAATCACTCACAGATACTTCTGTCGTTGTGCACTTTAGCGGACAGTTGCCTGCTATTGACGATGTCGCCTCGCCATTGAATAAACGTATTGCAGGTGGCACAGAATAATGTAGTTTCATCAATTTCTATTACTTTAGCCGCAAAACAACATAACTTATGTACAATTTGTTAAAAGGAAAACGGGGAATCATTTTTGGTGCATTGGACGAAAACTCTATTGCTTGGAAAACCGCACAACGTGCACATCAGGAAGGAGCAATGTTTACACTAACCAATGCTCCTGTTGCAATGCGGATGGGCGAAATAAACAAACTTGCCGCTGAATGTAATGCACAAGTCATAGCAGCAGATGCAACTTCTATTGAAGACCTCGAAAACCTGTTTACCAAATCAATGGAAATTTTAGGCGGTAAACTCGACTTTGTTTTACATAGCATTGGCATGTCGCCCAATGTCCGTAAAGGAAAACATTACACAGCACTTGACTACGATTTTTTTCATAAAACATTAGATGTTTCTGCCTTAAGTTTGCATAAAACATTGCAAACTGCGTTAAAACTTGATGCACTGAATGAGTGGAGTAGTGTAGTTGCACTCACCTATATAGCAGCGCAACGTGTTTTCCCTCACTACAACGATATGGGCGATGCAAAATCACTTTTAGAAAGCATCACGCGTAGTTTTGGGTATCACTATGGCATGGCAAAAAAAGTCAGGATAAACACCATTTCTCAGTCACCCACTGCCACCACTGCCGGTAGCGGTATAAAAGGGTTTAATGCATTTTATAATTATGCCGATGTCATGTCGCCTCTTGGCAATGCCTCTGCCGATGAATGCGCAAACTATACTGTTATGATGTTTTCTGATTTCACTCGAAAGGTTACCATGCAAAATCTTTTTCATGATGGGGGTTTTTCTTTCACAGGTGTCAGCCTCAATGCAATGGAAAAATTTATGGAGCCATAGTTCATTTTAAAATAAGCATCTGATTACTTTATTTGAAAATTTGAGAAGGCAATTTGTAATTCATCGTCACTTAAAATCACAAAATCCTACTCTGTAAACCAAAAAATCCTAAACCTTAAATTTAAAAGTAAGCAACTTTAAACCGTTAGTAATATAATTCAAAAATAAAATTTATTTTTGCGCATCTTTTTAATTTTCAATAAGCAATGAGCGTTTTAGTCAATAAAAATTCAAAAATAATAGTTCAGGGATTTACCGGAACAGAAGGCACTTTTCATGCAGGACAAATGATAGAGTATGGAACCAATGTTGTAGGTGGTGTAACTCCCGGCAAAGGTGGAACCACTCACTTAGATAAACCTGTATTTAATACCGTTGCCGATGCTGTAAAACAAACCGGTGCTGATGTAAGCATCATTTTTGTACCTCCGGCTTTTGCTGCCGATGCAATTATGGAGGCTGCACAGGCTGGCATAAAAATAATTGTAGCCATAACAGAAGGAATACCTACAAAAGATATGATACAAGTGCGCGACTATCTGCGCGACAAAGAAGCTCGTCTCATTGGTCCAAACTGCCCCGGGGTAATAACTGCCGGTGAATGTAAGGTTGGTATCATGCCTGGTTTTGTCTTCAGGAAAGGACGCATTGGTATAGTTTCTAAATCGGGAACACTGACATACGAAGCTGCCGATCAGGTTGTAAAAGCAGGTGCAGGCATTTCTACTGCTATTGGCATTGGTGGAGACCCTATTATTGGAACCACCACCAAAGAAGCAGTTGAGCTTTTTATGAATGACCCGGAAACCGATGGAATCATCATGATAGGTGAAATTGGGGGTAACCTTGAGGCAGAAGCTGCAAGATGGGTTAAAAACAACAATAAAAAACCAGTCGTTGGTTTCATTGCTGGACAAACTGCTCCTCCCGGTCGTAGAATGGGACATGCCGGAGCCATAGTTGGTGGCGCTGACGATACTGCCGCGGCTAAAATGAAAATCATGACTGAATGTGGCATTCACGTTGTTGCATCCCCTGCAGAAATTGGTGAAACCATGGTGCGTGTACTCAGTAAAGTAACTGCATAAAAATTTTTTCTAAAACCAAATCAATCTAAGCCGCATTCCCTGAGTGCGGCTTTGTTGTTTATATTAAAATATAGTTTTAAAACTGCTTTCATTCTTTTGAGAATGGATTTCGCCATACCTAAGACCCTAGTTCCGGATGATTTATAACAACATCAAATCAAAATGTTTAATGCACGCTACACTTTAATATAATTCAGAAAATCACTTAAAAAAAACTATGAACGCTGCATTAATAACCAGCTTACTATCTAAAAAATATTTTTACCGACTTAGAATCATTTCCTGATGTGACTCTGAAAAAATAAACACCTGCACCTAACTGATGTAAACTCAATTGGTCAGAAACAGCACTGCCGTTATATGATTTTGTAAAAACTTTTCTTCCTGCAACATCAAAAATATCCACTCTGAAATCTACGGTCTTTAGAAGCAGCACACTAAAGTCAAGAACACCGTATATACTTTGTCCATAAACACTCACATTCACATTCGAAGCATCAGGATAAATAACGCCAAGACGATCAATTTGCAGATTATCTATAAAAAGAGCATTGGCATTACCCGAAGTATATTCAAATCGTAAAATCACATTATTAAAACTATTCAATGCTTTCAGATTAACAGAATCTTTACGCCATTGGTCAGCACCAGGAATAAATACATTTGACGCACTGCCTTCGGCTGTTGTAAGTGCCGTTCCTGTTTTCTCAAAAATCTGATTAAATGAACTACCACAATCTGTTGATGCCAATATTTTTAAGCTAGCTTTTGTGCTAATGCTGTTGTCGTTCAAGGAGGCTACATCAAAAGCAAGGACTGGTTCTGCTAGTGTAGTCAAATCAAATGGCTCTAATTGTACAATATCTTTTCTTCCTGCTGCTGTTTGCAATGGTGCATAAAACCAAAGTGAAGAACTGCCATTAATTGAGGCCAACCTGCTTCGCATAAAAGTTGCATCATTGTCAGCATTCAACACCAACCAGTTGTCAGCAGGAAATCTTTTTGCTTCAAAATCCTGATTGTAGGGTAGGGCAGTGGCACCTGTAATGGTAATTCTTTTTACAATGATATTGTTTGACAAATTGCCATCGCCACTAAGGGTAGCACTTACATTCAGATAATGTGTTCCTATTGGAACTGTCAACATATCTAAAACAACTGTTGTAGTAGCTCCTGCAACCAAACTACCTGTCCAGTTTTTGTTTACTGCTGCATTATCATCAAGCTTAACAGAAAATGTAAGAGCGCTAATAGTTCCCACTCCTTTGTTTTTAATTACTACCGAAGGCGTAATGCTGCCCTGACAATATATGGTTTCAACATTAATAATATTTTGTAATGCCACATCAATTGTAGTAGTCGTGTCCATACATCCTTTTGAGGTAAGTAATGCAGCTCTGCTGTTATTTAATGCATCCTGCATACGCAACGACTGACCTGCGGTAAAAATATTCATAGCATAGTCGTCAGTGTAGTCAAGAAAGTTCATGAACATATCCCCATCGGGATTGTTGCTGCAACTGATAGTTGGAAAATTTGGTGTGCCAAAATGCTCTGATGCCTGATTGGGTGTGTCTGCAACATTATCTGTGCCGGTGCATGTGCCGCCATCATCACCCCATATATGTATTAGATTCAACCAGTGTCCAACTTCATGTGTCAGCGTACGACCTAAGTTATAGGTTGGATGCACACCAACATTGTCAGGACCGCCAATTGTTGAATAACTTACAACAACACCATCAAGTGTATCGTTTGCTGTACCGGGCATGGTTGCATAGCCAAGCAGATTGCCTGTAAGATTACAAATCCAGATGTTCAGATATTTACTTTTTGACCATCCTTTAGCACCACCTGTTGCTGTTTTTTTCACATCATCACCCGTACTGAACGATTGCGTGGTTGTTTGTTTTCTAATGATACCTGTTGTAGGCTTGTTATTTGGATCACGCTTAGCTAAGCAAAATTGAATGTTGGCAGCTGCTGAAACACCTAAAAATGGTGATGGTGTACTCTGTCCATCCTGATTTAAACGACTGTAATCGTTGTTAAGAACATCAAGTTGCTCTAATATTCTATCGTCCGGAATATTTTGCTCTGCAGTATTATATACTACATGAAAAACCACAGGAATTGTGATAGTTGCAGTCATGGTTTTGTTACTCTCTGTTCTTGCAATAGCATTTGCCTGCTCATGCTCATAGGCTTTTCGTAACTGCGGGTTTTCTGCAAGCCATTGTTCTAAATAAACTTGTGTTCCGCAACGTTCGGTTTGTGCATTAACGAAGTAATTTAATAGTAAAAAACAGATTAAAAAAAATCTTCTTAAAAACATTGAACAGACAATTTAGTATGACAAATTTAAACTAATATTTTTATTTTAATAGGGTTTGGTACATATCCTTAACAGTTGTAATCATTTTATCCCATCCGAATTTATTCTTTTCTGATTGTACACCTGCTGTAAATGGTATTGCCAATTGCTCTATAAAAAAACTATCAATGGCCTTGGCAATTGCATGGGGATTCACATCAGTCACAAATCCAGAAACACCGTCAGTAACCATTTCCGGCAGTCCTCCTACATTGGTTACAACCATAGGTTTATCGAAGCTGTATGCAATTTGTGTAACACCGCTTTGTGTTGCCGATCTGTATGGCTGAACAATAAGGTCAGCAGCACTGAAATAATAACGCACCTCATCTTTTGGAATATATTCATCTTTCATGATGATTACACTTTCCAGATGATGTTCTTTTATCAGACTCAAGTATTCATCTTTCGATTCATAAAATTCTCCGGCAATAATAAGTTTAAGATTTCTATTTTTTATCAATGGCATTGCCTGCAACAAAATGTCCAATCCTTTATACTTTCTGATAAACCCGAAAAAAAGTAAATATTTAAATCCTTTATCAAGGTTCAGTTTTTCGCAGGCTTCGTCACGGCTTACTTTATCACCAAAAATTGAGTAGATAGGATGTGGGGTGATGCTTACAGGCTTTTTAGGATTAAACTGTTTTATATCTTCAGCAACCTTTTCAGACATCACTATAAATGCATCACACGACTGAATAAAATATTGCGTCAGTGATTGGTCACCAATCCGCTTTTCATGCGGAATAATATTGTCGGCAATAGCCACAACCGGCAAACCATGTTTATGAAGCCTTCTTGCAATAAATCCAAGGCATGGTGCCATAAAAGGCAGCCAGTAACGAAATATTACTAAATCGGGCTTTTTACTTTTGATATAGGCAGCTGCCTTCAACCATGATTGCGGATTAATCGAATTAATCAATGGTGTTATCTTGAAATCAAAATATTGTGAAGAAGTTTCCATCTGCGTTTTACCCGGAAATAGTAAAGCAGGATATTGTAGCGTAAAAGAGACAATCTCAGATGAAATTTCATTAGCATTCAAATATGAACATAATGCCTCATTGAGATTGGCTATTCCACCACGAAAAGGGTAGGCAGGGCCAACAATAATTACCGAATTCAGCTTACGGCCTTCATTCATATCAGGTCTCAGATCAGTTTAAATTGTCTTAGGTGATGTAAAGCATGTTTATGCAACAGTTGAATATTTTCGGCAAAATTCAATTCACCAAAAAATGGATTCATTACTTTTTTCTCAGGATTTTCTGAAAAAAATATTTCAAACTCTCTTATATTATTTTCAACACGGGCAATTGCAGCAGCCAAATCAGGTAATTTGGTTGCCGCAGGTGTTTCACTCATCAACGAGTTTTTTGTATTGGGTTTAAAATCTTTTTCGCTTAACATAAATGCACGTGTTGCTTCAAGCTTATCGGGTGGTGTTATTAATGTGTGATTGTTTTTTCCGAAGGCATCTTCAATGGCATCACCAAAATGTTCAACCATTTGTTGTGCATTCATTTTGCCCCATTCAGGAACTTCACTTCCTCTTAGCTTTTTAAGGAGTTCAATAAAGTTAATTTTTAGGAATTGTAATTTCTCAGGGTTTATCATGTAGTATATTTATTTTAATGGTTTTGTTTATCTGATTACTTGTAAATCTAAGAAAATAAATTCCGTTTGACAAGTTACTTATATCAGTCTGTAATGTGTTTTTTGTTTTCTGTAAATAAGTTTTAGTAGTTACAAGGTTCCCGAATGTATCATACATTTCAATTTTTACGGAACCAGAAGTTGAATGAGGCACATGAACATTCACAACAGCTGCAGCAGGATTTGGATAAACCAAAATTGCGTTTCCTTGATTTTCTACTTCGGAAATGCCAACTGTGTTATATTTAATTTGTGCGGCAGTTGCTGCTGCTTCAATTTCATTAAGGCTGTCGCCACCAAGTAATGCAAATGCCACCTTCACAGAGTCGTTAGGTAGTACTAAAAACGGTCCACTACTCAACAGCATGCTAATGTCAGTACCATTACCATTCATGCCTGCTTGTGCTCGTCCTGAACCATTCATACTTTGATATTTTTCCTGTTTACTGAAACCGTCATAAATATTTACACTTCCATCACTGCCATCATTGTTGTATGCATAATAATGCGCTATGCCTGGAGTCAGTAATTTTATTGCTGTATAATTGTTGCTGGCAGTAACTTCAAAAGCATAACCCATATTTAAAGTTGAATCAAACATTGCTCTGTTTGTTGCATACGTATTTTCTGTAATGTCCCAGTCGGCATAGATGCCCGCATACAAATCGCTGTAAGTATTATTGCTGTTGTTGGTAATTATATACTCTGCAACTACAAATTTGCGTTCGGCAGGTGTACTCCATACATAGGTATTATGTGATACGTTAACTCCAATCGGTAAACTGTTATTATTGTCATTAAACTTTGTAGTCAAATCAAACTCCGAAACAACAGAAGGAACAATGGCATGGACATAATCTATTGGAGCAAAATGTTCATTAATAGCTCCTGCCGGTGTACCTGCAACAGCATCACTCACCATACTATCATTAACACCAATCATTAAACTTCCTGAATAGAGTAAGTTTGGCCCTTCGTTTTGCGTAAAACCAATGCCCTGCGAGTTTCCGGAATCATTAAATCCAATTCTGCCTTTACTTGTAATGCTTACGCCAATGTCATTCACTAAAACATTGATATAATCAACATTCACAGTCATTTCAAACTGCTGTATGTCAACATAGGTGCCTGCTGTAAATGTCATAGTGAAAACAACTTTTGTATTCTTTGGTATTGATGGATCAATAACTGCCAAAAATGGATTACTACGGTTACTATCGGACTGCATAGTTGCCATACTTCCGGCAAGAAAGGAGTTGTTTAAAAATGAGATGTCAGGATTGTTTGCCTGTATGGTAACAGATAAGTTACTGACAGGGTCAAGCAGGTTGAAAAATACAGCACTAATTCTGACTGTATCGTTAGGCGAAAAAGCATTATCGTTATTATCAGTATTTTTTATATCAAATGCTCTGACTGATGTTGCCGGCTGTGTGAGTGCATTCAGTAAATTAACTCTTCCTTTACCGAGCATATTGATAAAAGGTGCATTACCCGGAATGGAATAAATATCATCACATGTTGCACGGATTCTTTCACCAATCTGTAAAGCATTTAATGTAGGAAACTGTGCTTTTACCAAGGCAGCAATGGCAGAAACCTGAGGTGCTGCTTCCGAAGTTCCGCCCGAGTACCAATAGGGTGGGTTACTGTTTGTAGGAAAAATCGAAAATATTTTATCTCCGGGAGCTGTTACATCAACATAGCTGCCAAAACTGCTACCCGATGTTGGTGATGACGTCCATTTTACATCAGCAGAATCAGTTCCCCCAACACTCAATACATATTGATATGATGCCGGAAAAAATGGTGCATCGTTGTTGGCATTTCCTGCTGCAGCAACTACCAGTGCATTTTTATTAAATGTTGCATAGTTAATAACATCCTGCGAAAATTGAGAACTGCCAAAGCCACCCCATGAGCAGTTAATTACTGAGCAACCATGGTCGGCAGCATACACAATTGCATCATAGCCATTTACAATAACATTCGACCCGGGCGAGCAGCTGACAGGTAAAAATTTGGTTTTAAAGCCTACTCCGGCAATACCTGTTACGTTATCAACTTCTGCATTAGAAATGCCTGCAACAAAATTTCCATGCAATGGAACAGACCCCTGAACATCATTTGAGTTAAATGCCACGTTCCATCCGCGATAGTTGTCAATATAACCATCACCATCATCGTCAATACCATTTATTGGGTCGGCATAGTTGTATTTTAACTGATTAATCAGCTCAATATGTGCTGTATCAACTCCGGTATCAGTAATGCCAATTACAATGTTGGTATCACCTTTCTGAATATCCCAGCCATCAAAAGTATGTATGTTAACGTGATGATATTGATATTGCGGAATAGCTAAAGTATCATTGGGGATATAAAGCAGTTTGTCAATAAAAGATGGATCGGCATACTGTACCTCTTTGCAAGATAGTAGCATGGAAGCGGCTTTTTCAATTGGGATATCAATATTGAACTTTATAGCATAAATCAATGACAAATCAGTCAATGGAAAACCAAAAGCTGTTTTGCCTTCAACAGGAGGTTTGTGATGCGAGAATTTCTTTTTAACTTCAGTTACCGAAAGTTTATTAAATACTTTTATCAAATCGGGTGAGTTTATGTAGCTGTCGTTACATAGATTTCGATAGTCAGATTTTATTCTTAAAATCATAACACCTTTCTCAAAATCGTCATTAGTTATGCCTGCTGTAAAATGAAACTGCTTTTGAGCATAGGTGACGGTCAAAGTAAAAATAGACAGTATAAAATAAAAAACCGTACTTTTTAATATGAGCATTTTTAATTGAAATACCATTCTGTAGTGTTTTTTAAATATTACGGTAAAATTAAGGATAAATAAACGAAGAAATGAAACAATAAAGTTTAAAAAATAAAGGCAATAATAGAAATATTCTATTTTTATGCCGCTTTAAGTAAAAATGAAAAAATGGAAAAGCGTCAGGTAATTTTAAATTCCGAACAAATACAGCAAAAACTAAGACGTATTGCTTGTCAGATTTATGAGGATAACATCAACGAAAAAAATATTTTTATTGCCGGTATTGCAAGAAGTGGTTACGTTATGGCAACCAAGTTGAAAGATATTATTGTTGAAAGCTATCCGCTTAAAGTAAATATGCTGGAGGTGATTATTGATAAATCAAACCCATTGCATCCAAACATTAAAGGAATTGACAATACGGCATTGCTAAAAAATAAAGTTGTCATTATTGTAGATGATGTGCTCAATTCAGGTAAAACACTTATTCATAGTCTGCGTCCATTTTTGGAAGCAGATGTTAAAAAAATCAGTACTGCATTGCTTGTTGACCGCGATCACAAGCGTTATCCTGTGGCTACAGATTTTGTTGGACTTACGCTTTCTACCACCACCCACGAACATATTGTTGCCGATTTGAAGAAAGGGAAAAAAGATGTTGTTTATATAGCATAAATCATGTCGCTAAAACTTCTGAATACTTTTACAATATTGCTGATGGCAGTACAAAGCTTTTCGCAGCAGGTAAAATTCCATCAGGAGTGGCTCGATAATCCGGCCAAATACAGTACGGAAATAGAAGAAGTTTTTACCAGCGATACCATAGATACTTTTCAAAAAGAGGAATATAAATCTTTCGCAATTTTAGAAAATGGTTATGCTAAATCAAAAATTAAAAATACTGCAGACTGGAAAGGTATTCCCTCCGGATTTTATGCAGACACCATCATTTTTATATATACACAGTATCCTAAAAACATCAATTTTTGGTTGACAAACTATCACACTTTATTGGCGCAACGATTGAAGAATTTATTTAAACTTTCACCTGACCTCAATAGTGAACAAACTAAATTTAAAATACTGCTACAAACTTCCTGTAATACAGATGATGAAGCAAAAAAAATGTTTCATGGCATAGCTATTCATTTGGCCCCAATAAAAAGTGAGCCTGTCAAGCAACAGGAAAATATTATCAAGCAGCAAGTTTATGACGATACTTTAAAAAACAATAAACACACTGATCAGAATACTATTACCACCAGAAAAATCAACAGTTTTATTGCCAACAACGGGGGAATTACCGATAGCGTTGTATATAAGATTTTTTCACGTCATCCTGAATGGGATAATTGCTTAGTGATAATGGACTGGACAGGCAGCATGTATCCTTATGGTGCACAGGCTGTACTTTGGCATTCGTTGAATCTTAAACAATCAGGTATAAAATATTTCGTTTTCTTTAATGATGGTAATATGGAAAAACGGAAAAAAATAGGGAGGACAAGAGGTGTTTATTTTGAAAAGGCAGAAAACATCAATAAAATAATTGGCTTGTTAAGTAAGGTTAAAGCCAAAGGCAATGGTGGCGACCCTGAAGAAAACGATGTGGAAGCTATATTGAAAGGCATTCAGAAGTATCCTGATTTTAAAAACCTGATATTAATTGCCGATAACAATTCCTGTATGCGTGATTATTGTTTGGTAAAAGATGTAAAAGTTCCGGTTAAGGTTGTTCTCTGTGGAACCTACAGCGGCATCAATCCACAGTACATAAACTTAGCTTATAAAACAAAAGGCAGTATTCATACTATTGAAGATGACATCAGTGATTTTTACAACCGGACGAATACCGATGCAACATTTATGATAGATGGATCGGAATATCGTTATAATACAAAAAGAGATTTATTTGAATATCTGGCAAAACCCGATAAGGACGACCCGCATTTTTGCGAACCTTTTTATAAAAAGAAGAAGTGTAAATGTGAGAAATTGAATTATTAAATTATTTTCAGAGATGAAATTTTTCTACCAAGTTTGCAGCAGACAATATTTTGTAAAACACTTTTTAGTTTTTGGGCTTCTTATGATTGGGATATTTTCCGGCAACGTTTTTTCTCAAAAAGGTGTTGCAACAATCGGTTTTCAGTTTAAACCAATTTTTAATAATGACTTTTTCCGCACAGGTGCACAATCTGCAGAGCAGGGGCAGGCAAAAGTTACCATTCAACCCAATTCAGGTTATTGTGCAGGCATGGTTATCAGGCGTGGTTTTACTGAGCGTCTTTCTATTGAAACGGGAATAAACTATACAAGAAGAAATTATCAGATTCAGATTGCTGACTCGGCATTGAGTCATAAACGTAATTATAAATTTATAGGATATGAGATACCGATTTCGGCCTTGGTATATATCAGACTTGGACAAAAGATGTACATAGATGCCTCGTTAGGTAACTCATTCGATTTTTACCCGTCAGACATTTACATTGGTGATGATAATTTTGAAAGCGAAGGGTTAAGAAAAAGCTGGATTAAACCTGCAATCATTGCCAATGTAGGTGCAGAATACAGAACAGAAAAAGCAGGGTATTTTTATCTTGGAGTTTCGTTTCATCGCCCATATAGTTTTATTTATCGTTCAAGAACCTTAATTACAGGCAGAAATTATAAAGTATTTGAAACCGATATTTCAGGTAATTATCTGACAATAGATATTCGTTATTTTTTTCACGAAGACCCTTTGAACAAACAGCGAAAGAAATATCCTGAGGATGATTGAAATTAAGTTAAGATATTTCTTTTAAATTAGATTTCAAAAAAAGAGCACCAGCAATACCCGATAAAACAGAACCTGCAATAATGGCAATTTTTGCAGTGTCGAGAAGCAAAGGTTCTTTAAATGAAAGTGAAGCAATAAAAATAGACATGGTAAAGCCTATTCCGGCTGTTAAGCCAGCGCCAAAAATCAGCTTTAAATTAATTTTTCCGGGAAGTGAACACCATTTGTATTTTACAGCAATCCATGAAGCTGCTGTTATTCCGAATGGTTTCCCAATAAGCAAACCAAAACCAACCCCTAAGCCAACAGTAGAAAACAATCCTGAAACATTATCAAGAGATAAAACAATGGCAGTATTAGCCAATGCAAAAACAGGAAGAATAAAAAAATTCACAGGTATGTGAAGTTTATTCTCGAAGGATACAAGTTTGTTTAATGGAATTGTAAATGCTATAAGTACACCTGCAATAGTTGTATGCACACCGGAAAGCAGCATAAAATACCAGATGACAATGCTTGCAATGATCCAAAGAAATAAATTGAAAAATCCTTTTCTTGAAAGAAACATCAGTGCGCCAATAATGACTAAACTGCTGATTAAAAAAGATAGATGAAAGTTCTCAGGTTCAGTGTAAAATAAAGCAATAATAATTATAGCCCCAAGATCATCAATGATAGCTAATGCTGTTAAAAAAATTTTCAATGCAAATGGGACTCTTTTTCCCAACATGGAAAGCACGCCAAGAGAAAATGCAATATCTGTTGCGGTAGGGATAGCCCAGCCATGAAGTAGGTGAGTGTCTTTGATATTAAACACTGCATAGATTATAGCCGGAACTATCATTCCGCCAAAAGCTGCAATAACGGGTAGCATGGCATTGCGCCTGTTAGCTAATTCGCCAACATATAGTTCGCGTTTTATTTCCATGCCAATCATCAGAAAAAACACAACCATTAGTCCGTCATTTATTATATGGATTACACCTACATCGTAATCCATTATAGCTAGATGACTTTGCCAAAACCCTACATACGCTGCTGTAATGGGAAAATTACTTAGCAACAGCGATACCAATGTTAGAACAATTATTATGAGCCCGGATAATTTGCCTTGCTCTGCAAGTTGACGTATTGGGTTTATGATTTTACCTCCAATCATTTTACAAAACTAAAATTTATAGAGAAATTATTTTTAATTAATACAAGATGTATTCAAATTAATGCAATTGCAATAGACGGTTGGTTACCAATTAGGCGAAGCGAATCATGGAATTCCAAGAAAAAAGTGGACAAATTTTTAATGTCCTAAAAACCTGTTTAAAGTTGTATTCAAATTAATGCAATTGCAAGTATCAACATAAAGATAATTCACTTTGTCATTTGGTCTTCGTATAATTGCAAAACACGATTGTTTATTGAGTTTGATGAGGTTTCGGGTTTTAATATTGTATTTTTTATTTTTCAGTACGTCAATAAGTGCATGGTCCTCACCATATCTAGACTATAATGAAAGATGTAAAAATGCCTATGAACTGATTTTTAAGTTGCGTTTTAATCAGGCTTTAGATAGTCTTGACGCAGAGAGAAAGGAACATCCTGACAATCTCATTCCCGGATATCTGTATCACTATCATTTATTCATTAAAACATTTATTGGAGAAGAGCAGGCTGTTTTTAACGAGCTGAAACATAACCATGAAATAATTACCGGAAAAATTAAAGCAATGCCTGTAGTTTCTCCTTTACGCAATTTTTGTCTTGCCGAATGTTACTTGATGACAGCATTGTCCAAACTGAAATTTAAAGAATATCTGACTGCCGCTTTGCAAGTAAAAAAAGCATACGGTTTACTTACTGAGAATCAAAAAAAGTTTCCTGAATTTGAATTGAATTTAAAAAGTCTGGGTGTATTGCATGCTTTTATCGGTGCAGTACCTGAAAATTATCAATGGTTAGTAAAGATTGCCGGAATGGATGGCAGCGTTTCGAATGGAATAAAAGAATTGGAACAATCGTATATGTTAACAAGAGAAGAGAGTGATGATTTTCATTTTATGAATAAAGAAATTGCGTTTACCTATGTTTTTACCAGAAATCAATTGAAACCTGACCCGGAGTGGGTATTAAAGTTTTTATCAGGGATGACATTGGAAAACGAGCCTT
This sequence comes from Bacteroidia bacterium, assembly GCA_037045145.1. NCBI lineage: Bacteria > Pseudomonadati > Bacteroidota > Bacteroidia > Bacteroidia bacterium. Next base: position 53,255 of record JBAOIA010000012.1, on the reverse strand, counting down.
TGGATTTGTTTTTTTCAACCAATATTTATTACACAACAGGACAAAGTGCCAAGATAATTCCACTTTTAGAAATGTATAATCCTTCTGATGAGGTTTATCCGATACATTATTTCCAATTTCTTTTAGGAATGTCTAAACTTAATAAGTTAGATTATTCTGCATTCACATATTTCAATAATTATGTTAAATTGCATAAAGGGAATAGTTTTGTAAAAGCGGCATATCAAAAAATGGCATGGATAAAATTATTACAAAATGACAAAGTGGGCTACGATTCACTTATTACTGAAGTTAAGAACGTTGGTAATGATTTTACTGATGAAGACAAACAAGCACAAAGTGAATTGGTTACTCAGCAGGTGCCAAATGTTTATCTCCTTAAAATCAGATTATTGTTTGATGGTGGATACTATCAGGAGGCATTAAAACTATTGGCAAAAGGCTCAATTGAGGCAAAGACAGCTAAAGATCAGTTAGAATATAAATATCGGTTGGCAAGGGTATTGGATAAGCTGGAAATGAATGAGCAGGCCAAGGAGTTTTATCTTAAAACTATTAATCATGGTCAGAATCTGAAATTGTATTATGCAGCTGCAAGTTGCAATTTTTTAGCACAGATGTATGAGAAAGAGAAGAACATGGTTATGGCAGAAAAATATTATAAGAAATGCCTCAGTTTACGCGACCATGAATACCAGAACAGTTTAGATCAAAAAGCCAAGTCAGGATTAAACAGAATTGCCGGTGGCAGGTAATATTCAAAAAATTACTATTTAACATAATATTAATTATAAGATTGAATATTGAGGTAAACGGGTGTAAATTCCATTAAGACCCTGACATTTTTATAGCCTGAATTCAGTTAAATGCATTTTCATTCTTCAGCATAATTTTTTGATTCTTTTTATTAAAAATTTTATTGCTGCTTAAAATTACTCAAACATCATTTTTTTTAGAAGTGTACTATGGCTTGGAATTTTTTAAGACTGTTATTTTTAACGCATATAGTAGCCGGAGAAATAATTTTAAAGTCCCCTATTGAGTTAATCGTTTTGCAGTAGTTAAAAGACCAAAAGTAGTAATAAGAATAAGTTGTAACTTATTTAAATGCAGTTTCGTAGATTTGGTTAATTAAAGTAATTTATAGTTATTTATAGTGAAGCAATGTATAAAACCAATATTGCTTTAAAGTTATGTGTCATTTTCGATACATTATTGGAATAAGTACTTTATTTTGTTGCAGATAGAAAGCGCTAACGTCATTCCTGATTACGAATTTTTATACCTCAGTGGATTGAATAAGTTTGTATTATTTAACATAATATATTGCAATTAAAGAATATCCTAAATATCTCCTATTTTAAAAGTGTTTTTGCAAATAAGTTTTTCGCAACATAAGGTTTCGATAAAATTTATACTACTTTTATCCTCGTAAAACCACTAAATCAAATTGTTATGTTAAAGAAGATATTAATTGGCTTTGTCATCATCGTTGGACTATTATGTCTTGGTTCACTATTAATCCCCAACAACTATAAGATTGAGCGCGATATTTATATTAAAGCGCCTGCTTCTGTTGTGTTTAATCAGATTAACAATCTGAAAAACTGGGAAAAATGGAATACCTGGCTTAAAATGGATACAACCATGAAAATTACTTTTAATAATATCGAGGCTGGTGTTGGCGCACAATATCAGTGGACATCCAACAACAAGAATGTTGGAAATGGTACTATGCAGATTAAAAAGAGCGTGCAAGATCAATTAGTAGAATCTGAGCTGCTTTTTGAAGGTGAAGGCAATGCTATTAATGGTTTTAATATCCAACCTGCAGGTGACAGTGTTAAACTAACCACCTATTTTGAAAGTGAAGTCGGTTGGAACCCACTGCACAAATACTTAATGCTAATTTTCAAAGGCATGATGGTTGATATGACCGATAATGGATTAAAAGCTATTAAAGAACTAGCAGAGAATTTGCCTGCACAACCCGGATTTGAGTTTAATATTCAACAAGTTGAAATGACTACCTCTATTCCATATTTAGCTATCAGATGTACTTCAGGTTTGGACTCAATAAGCTATTTTATTGGATCAAGTTATGCTCTGATAGATGCAGCAATGAAAAAGCAGAAATTGGAAATGAGCAAGACCATTCATCCATTTGCCATTTATTACAAATGGGAAAATAATCTTTTTGAATACGATGCTTGTATGCCATTGAATACAGCAGGTAAATCAGACGGAAATATTGTAGCTGGCGAAGTCAAAATAGGTAAATACCTGATGACTCAGTATTTTGGTAATTATGATAATTCCAACAAAGCTCATGAGGCACTCGTAAAATATGCTAAAGATAACAGCATAAAAATCTCCGATGCACCTCTTGAGTTTTACATTACAGACCCTTCAACTGAGAAAGATACTACCAAGTGGCAAACCGATATATACTATAAGATTAATTGATTTGTCCATAAAAGTATATTGCACTAGGGCTAAATGGTTGTTTTAGCCCTTTTTTGTTGATTTTTCAGTTATTTCAAGCCATTTCATCTTCAACAAAAGTAACTTAATAATTATCAAGCAAATTAGTTTTATTTATCAATGCAAATGCCTATCTTTGCGCGCCCGTTTTAACAGGTATATTCATAAACAATAAATAAAGTCTAACAATTTCAATTATTAAAAACAAAACAATTAATGAGTGAAGTAAAACACAACGTTCCACCAACAGATTTTGATTGGGACAACATTGGCAAAACAGCCGACATTTACAAATCTGATGACCGCCAGCGTATGGAGGCCATGTACGATCAGACCCTGAACACACTTACAGAACATGAAGTGAAAATGGGTTCTATCATCAGCATTTCTGATAAAGAAGTGGTGGTAAACATCGGATTCAAATCAGACGGAATGGTTCCTTTAAACGAGTTCCGCCACATGCCCGACCTCAAAGTTGGCGATGAAATTGAAGTGTATGTAGAAACCCGTGAAGATAAAAACGGGCAATTGATATTATCACACAAAAAAGCACGTGCTCTTAAATCGTGGGAGCGTGTGAATGTAGCCCTCGAAAAAGATGAAATTATTCAGGGTTATGTTAAATGCCGTACTAAAGGCGGACTTATAGTTGACGTTTTTGGTATTGAAGCATTCTTACCAGGTTCACAGATTGATGTGAAACCAATTCGCGACTATGATGTGTTTGTAGGAAAAACTATGGAATTTAAAGTGGTTAAAATCAACCATGAGTTTAAGAACGTAGTTGTTTCTCACAAAGTACTTATTGAAGAGGAACTTGAGAGTCAAAAGTCAGAAATCATGTCCAAACTTGAAAAAGGACAGGTTCTTGAAGGTACAGTTAAAAACATCACCTCTTATGGTGTATTTATGGACCTTGGTGGCGTTGACGGCTTATTGCATATTACTGATATTTCATGGGGACGTATCAACCATCCTGATGAAGTATTGAAGCTGGATGATAAAATTAATGTTGTAATTCTTGACTTTGACGAGGACAAAAAACGTATTGCTCTTGGCTTGAAACAACTTACCCCTCAACCTTGGGAAGCACTTGACCAAAACATTCAGGTTGGCGACAAAATAAAAGGAAAAGTTGTTGTCTTGACAGATTATGGTGCTTTCATTGAAGTAATTCCGGGAGTTGAAGGTTTGATTCACGTATCAGAAATGTCATGGTCACAACATTTACGAAGCCCACAAGACTTCCTTAAAGTTGGTGACGAAATAGAAACTGTTATCCTTACACTTGATCGTGAAGAGCGCAAAATGTCACTTGGCTTAAAGCAATTGATGCCTGACCCATGGGTTAATATTATGGAAAAATATCCCGTTGGCTCAAAGCATACTGCAAAGGTTCGCAGCCTAACAAACTTTGGTGTATTTGTTGAGTTGGAAGAAGGTATTGATGGTTTAATTCATATCTCTGACCTTTCATGGGCTAAGAAAATTAAGCACCCTGCTGAATTTACCAAGGTTGGCGAAAACATTGAAGTTGTAGTTCTTGAAGTTGATTCAGAACACCGCAGATTGAGTCTTGGACATAAACAGTTGGAAGATAATCCATGGGATACTTACGAAACTATTTTCCGTGTTGATACTGTTCATTCAGGTGTTGTAGGAAAAGTAACGGACAAAGGTGCTACCATTATATTTCCATCATTTGGCGTAGAAGGTTTTGCCCCATATCGTCATCTGATGAAAGAAAACGGCTCTCCTGCAAAAGCTGATGAAACACTTGATTTTAAAGTAATCGAATTCAGCAAAGAGAACAAGAAGATTGTTGTATCTCACAGTCGCTTGTTCGAAGAGGCAAAAGCATCTGAAAGGACAGCTCGCGAAAACGAGAAAGCTAAAGATGAAAGTGAGGCATTTAAGTCGGTAAAGAAAATCAAAGAATCACAGGAAAAAACTACCTTGGGTGATTTGAGCGTTCTCTCTGCACTTAAAGATGAAATGAAGAAAAATGAAGCAGAAAATAATTAATCTGCCGATTCATCAATAAAATCAAAAAGCCGCGTTTTAGCGGCTTTTTGATTTTAAGTCCATTCCATTAACATAAATTTATGATGACAGTTTCAGGTAATTTTCTTTTGTTTCGGGCAAAAGTTTAATTTTGGCACAACGACCATTTTTAAAAACAAATTTATGCCATCGGTTTGCTTTTACTTTCAGGTGCATCAGCCTTTCAGAATAAAACATTACAGTGTTTTCGACATTGGTAAAGATCATTTTTATGAAGATGGCGAGAAAAACAAATGGATTATGGACAAGGTATCTGAAAAATGCTACCTGCCCGCCAATAAGAAAATGCTTGAGCTGATTAAACGTCATAAAGGCAAATTCAGAATAAGCTATTCTCTCAGTGGTACTGTAATTGAACAGATGGAACTGTTCAGACCTGATGTGCTTCAGTCGTTTGTTGAACTGGCTAAAACAGGTTGTGTTGAATTCCTCTCTGAAACATATTTTCATTCACTAAGTTTTTTATTTAACAAAGATGAATTTGAGAGACAAATAAAAGAACACGATCAGAAAATTGAGCAGTATTTTAAACAGAAGCCTACCGTTTTCAGAAACACCGAATTAATTTACAACAATGAGCTGGCTGCTTTTATTGAAAAGATGGGCTTTAAAGGTATTTTGTGCGAAGGTGTTGACCGTTTATTGAAAGACAGACATCCCAATCAATTACTGAAACCAACAGGTACAAAATCAATTAAAGCCTTGCTTAAAAATTATCGGTTGAGTGATGACATTGCTTTTAGATTCTCCGACAAAAACTGGAGCGAATGGCCATTGCATGCAGACACATTTGCAAGTTGGGTGCATAAAGTAGCCGGCACAGGCGATGTGATTAATCTGTTTATGGACTACGAAACTTTTGGCGAACATCAATGGGAAAGCACAGGTATTTTTGATTTTATGGATCATCTGCCTCGCGAGATATTAAAACATCCTGACTTTGGATTTATGACACCTTCACAGGTAGTTGATACCTATACAGCACGAGGTGTGTATGATGCTCATGAGTTTATCAGTTGGGCAGATAGCGAACGCGATCTCTCTGCATGGTTAGGAAACAATATGCAAGAGGAAGCACTCACAAAAATTTATTCAATAAGTGACAAGGTGCTTGGGTCGGGCAATAAAGATTTAATTGACGTATGGGGCAAACTGCAAACCAGCGATCATTTTTATTATATGAGTACTAAGTTTTGGAGCGATGGCGATGTACATAAATATTTCAGCCCTTATAACTCACCATACGATGCTTATATTTTTTACATGAATGCATTTTCAGACTTTGAATCAACATTATCAGAAGAAAGTAAACCAAAAAAGAAAACTATTGCAAGAAAGCCTGCCGTGCCACGCAATAAGAAGCCTGCTGCTGAATAAAATTTTTCTTCAGTAATTTAAATGGAACATTTCAGAGAGTCGCTGCTGATTTTGATTTCAACACCTATTTACCTTGTTGTTATTGGTGCTGAGATATTTTTTTCTGCCCTTAATGATTTACGGCTCTATTCAAAAAAAGGAACTCTTGTCAATCTCTATCTCATGCTGTTGAATTTGGGGCTTGATATTTTAATGCGAACTGTAAGTCTGTTAGTTCTAAATTATTTTTTCGATTTCAGGATTATTAACTCCTACCCTACCGTATGGATTTACTGGGTAGCTTTATTTCTTGCAGAAGATTTTATGTATTACTGGCTGCATCGGATAGACCATTTTTGTCGGTTGTTCTGGGCTGTTCATGTCACACACCACAGCAGCGAAGAATTTAATCTAACTGTAGGTTTCCGTTCTTCTGTTTTGCAACCACTGTACAGGTTCATCTATTTTATTCCACTTAGTTTCGTTGGCTTTAAGGCTATTGACATCATGTTTATATACAGCGCAACGCAAATTTTCGGAATATTGGTTCATACACAAACCGTGGGTAAATTAGGATGGCTCGAATATTTTCTGGTAACGCCATCACATCACAGAGTACATCATGCAAGCAATGTTTGTTATCTTGACAGAAACATGGGAATGGTTTTGATTATTTGGGATAAATTGTTTGGTACTTTCCAGAAGGAATTGGAACATGAACCTGTTAAGTATGGTCTGACACAAAACCTTCAATCTAATAACCCTGGCAAAATTGTTTTTCACGAATGGCAGGATATCATCTGCGATTTGAAAAAGAAAACGTCTTTTAAAAATAAAATCATGTACTTGCTTGGCCCTCCGGGATGGAGTCATGATGGCAACAGAAAAACAAGTGCACAGCTGCGCAAAGATCTATTGAAAAAGAAATAGCTTCATTTATTTCTTGATTCTTGAACTGAAAATTTTCCTTATCTTTTCTACCTTAGGCTATATTACAAACTGACAGTATGGTTCATGTCCATTCAGTTTAAAATACTCCTGATGGTAATTTTCTGCAGGGTAAAATTGTTGCGCTCGTGAAATTTCAGTCACAACAGGTTTGCCAAAGGTATTTTCCTCATTCAATTTTCTCTTATAAGTTTCTGCTATTAGCTTTTGTGCCTCACTGTAATAAAAGATTACAGAACGGTATTGAGTACCTACATCAGCACCTTGCCTGTTCAATGTAGTTGGGTCATGGCTTTCCCAAAACACTTCGAGCAATTCAACATAGGATATTTTGCTTGGATCAAATACTATCTGAATACACTCTGCATGTCCGGTGTTTCCCGTACAAACCTGCTGATAAATTGGGTTAGCAACTGTACCACCGGAATAGCCTGATGTTGCTGAGATGACGCCATCAATTGTTTCAAAAACAGCTTCTGTACACCAAAAGCAACCGGTACCGAAAGTTGCTGTGTCTGTTCCTATGTTGGTTTGCATATTTGTAGAATTAATATTTTCTTGAGGTGGCAGTGCTTTATTCTGACAACCTACAAACATAATTAATACGATTAATCCTTTCATGTAATACATTTTTTTATACTATCAGAAATAAACAAACTAAAATTGCTTTGGTTTAAATTCCTCAATGGTTCAATTGCATTCTTCTGTTTGCTTCTATACACCACATCCATTCATCACAAAATACTGTAGCTCTTTTTTCTGTGCCTTCAATATCAATCGCTGTTCCGTCAGCATCAAAGTTTTTATCAATTTGTGGCATTGGAAACATAGCAGGCACTGTCCATGCTCTGATTTTCCATAAAATAAACTGCAATGAAGTAATTGCCTGCATACCGCCAAACATTCCATCAGAAACAGTTGCAATAGCAACAGGCTTTCTTCTCCATTCATCATACATCAGGTCAATTACATTTTTCAATGATGCCGGATAGCCTCCATTATATTCAGGTGTAATTATTAATACGCCTTCAGATTGCTTAATGTTTTCTGCAAAGGCAACAACTTCCGGAGACTTATTCTTCTGAAACCTTAATCGTTCTTTAAATAATGGAAAGTTTAGTTCATCCAAATCTGCAATACTAACATCAGCCTGATATTTCTTGATTAGAAAATTTTTAAAAAAAAGTGCTGCACGATGGCTCTTCCGTCCATCACGCACACTGGCACTGATTATGATAAGTTTCATCCAATAATATTTTACAATACAAATAAAACGAAAAAGTAATTGCTATCTTCACAGTCTTATGTTTTCATCAGACGAAATAAAGCATGTCAGCACTGCTGACTTTTTTGAAATTAAAAGAGCCATCACCGATAAAATTTACACTTGTTATGGTGAAATTGGTACCATAGCTAAAGAAAAACTAGCAAGTGATTTTAAAATCGAACCTTCGATAGTAAATCGCAGTAAAATTTACAGAGGAGAAAATCTGGAAGGCTTACCCTGGATAAATTGCGATGCTCCCGGGTGGTTTAATAAGGATGAAACTTTAGCAATTCGCTTTTTGTTCTGGTGGGCCAGGCATTATAGTGTTACGCTTCATTTAAGTGGCAAATTTTTGAATATGTTTGATTATGATAAAATGCAATCACCTCAATCAGAAAAAATATTGCTGTGTATTAACGAAAAACCCTGGCGATATGATTTGCATGAAGACAACTACATGCCGTTAAATCAAATTCAGGATTTAAAATCAACCTGTCTGAAAATGGATTTTATCAAACTCTCTATTGCATATCCAATGGAAACTTTGCATAATTTTAAGTCTCACAATCAAAAAGCACTTATGTGTTTATTGGGAATGCTCAGAAATGATTAAACAGCAACTTCCATTTTAAACTCACTGGTAAAATGAAATTGAACTTCAGGATAATTCTTGATCATTTGGTCTAGCATCCATTGTGAGTCGGCAAGATAAACAGGGTTTTGGTCTTTATCGAATGCAATATTATTCATTTTAAAACGCATAAATTCATCTAACTTATTCTTGTCTTTGGAGGTTAGCCAGCAGGCTTTTGAAATATTCTGTGTAATAAATTTACAGGAAGCTCCATACTCATTCTGCAATCTGTATTGAATTACTTCAAATTGTAGTTCACCAACAGTGCCAATGATTTTTCTGTTGCCTCCATTCTGAATAAACAACTGCGCCACTCCCTCATCCGTTAGCTGCTCAATACCTTTTTCAAGTTGCTTTGTCTTCATGGGGTCGGTATTGATAAGTTCTTTGAAAATTTCTGGTGAAAAACTTGGAATACCTTTAAACATTAAATCCTCCCCTTCTGTTAAAGTATCGCCAATTTTAAAGTTGCCTGTATCATACAAGCCAATAACATCACCCGGAAAAGCTTGTTCTACTATACTTTTTTCCTGTGCCATAAAGGTTGCAGGATTGTTAAAGCGCAAGTCCTTATTCAACCTTACATGATGATAAAACTTGCCTCGTTCAAACATACCGGAACAAACTCTTAAAAAAGCAATCCTGTCGCGATGACGTGGGTCAATATTGGCATGAATTTTAAAAACAAATCCAGAAAATTTAGGTTCGTCTGGTTTTACTGAACGAACATCCGTCTGCCTTGATTTTGGTTCCGGAGCTATTTCAATAAAAGTATCTAACAGTTCTTTAACACCAAAATTATTAACTCCACTACCAAAAAATACAGGAGCCAACAAACCTTCTCTATAAAGCTGCTTGTTAAATGGTTCATAAACTCCTTCAATCAATTCAACATCCTCACGCAACTGTTCAGCATAACGTCCAAGATGTTTCTCCAGAAGTGGATCCTGCATATCTTTTACCGGAAGTATATCATCTTCTGTTGCTTTTTGATTGGCTCTGAACAACATCAGACTTTTATGGTGAAGATTGTAAACCCCCTGAAAAGTTGAACCACTGCTGATTGGCCAGCTCAGTGGACGGGTGTGTATAAAAAGTTTTTCTTCCAGTTCGTCCAACAAGTCGAATGGATTTTGCCCTTCTCTGTCCATTTTATTGATGAAAATAATTACCGGAGTGTTACGCATACGGCAAACTTCCATCAGCTTTTCTGTTTGAGGCTCTACTCCTTTAACAGAATCTATAACCAGTATTACGCTGTCAACAGCTGTAAGTGTACGGTAGGTATCTTCAGCAAAATCTTTGTGTCCGGGTGTATCAAGCAAATTTATCTGGCAGTTTTTATAGAAAAATGTCATCACAGATGTTGCAACAGAAATACCTCTTTGCTTTTCAATCTCCATAAAATCACTGGCTGCAGTTTTCTTAATCTTATTGGATTTAACGGCACCTGCAACCTGAATGGCACCACCAAAAAGCAGCAGCTTTTCTGTTAAGGTTGTCTTACCGGCATCAGGGTGTGATATAATGGCAAAAGTTCTTCGTTTCTCTATTTCCTGATTAATTGACATGCTTTTGATTTTCAGACGGCAAAAGTAATCATTCATCAGCCATGTTTTGATGTTCGTGTCGTCTTAAATTCCTTTAAATCAAATAATGTATATTTGCCACTTAAAGGCAATGGAACTACTCACTGATCTTTTCAGGTTTATCATCCAACGAAAAAAATACTGGTTGGCTCCACTCATTCTGGTTATTCTGCTGATGAGTGTCTTAATAATCATAGGCGGCAATCCGGCACTGGCACCTTTTATCTATACCTTGTTTTGATGGAGCAAAAGATTTGGAAGACTTTGTTAGCGTTAATTTTTATCCTTCAGATAATATTTATTTCCTTGAACATAAGTTTAGCATGGTTTTATACTAAAGGCTGGATGCTTGTTCTGGCTGCTTGTTTATCAGCACTACTCCTATTTGCATTCCCCATTGCAACAATAATATACAAAACATGGTCTGCCATTACCAATTTTATTGGTGCTATCATTTCACGTTTAATATTAACAGTCATTTACTTTTTAGTTTTATGGCCTATATCAATTCTTCGCAAGTTGACCGGAAAAGAAAAAGGCTTATTTCGGCAAAAGTCTTCTGCAGCAGAAAGTTATTTTACTGACAGTTTAAAAACATTTAAGTCTCATGATTTCAAAAACCCCTGGTAAAATTTGATATGAACATAGTACAAAAACTTTCCATTATCATTCCAGCCTACAATGAGGCAGCCACCATCCACCTTATTCTTGACAAGGTTTTAAGTGTTGAACTTCTTAACAACATTAAAAAAGAAATTATCATTGTTAACGATTGTTCTAAAGATGCCACCAAAGAGGTGATTGAAGCATATATTGCTGAACATCCTCAAGCTGACATGCGCTTATTTAACCAACCGGTAAACATGGGCAAGGGTGCTGCACTACACAAAGGCATTGAATTGGCTACCGGAGAATATTTAATCATTCAGGATGCCGATTTGGAATACGATCCAGAAGAGTACAATTTATTGCTCAAGCCTGTATTGACAGGTTTTGCTGATGTGGTTTACGGCTCGCGTTTTTTAGGAGGTAATCCACATCGTATTCTTTTCTTTTGGCATTCCATCGGAAACAAGTTTCTCACCTTTGTCAGCAATATGTTTACCAACCTCAACCTTACCGATATGGAAACATGCTACAAGTTGTTTAACACAAAAATGGTTCAATCGCTTCGGTTGAAAGAAAGGCGTTTTGGATTTGAACCTGAGGTAACTGCAAAAATATCACGCATTCCAAATGTTAGAATCTATGAAGTAGGTATTTCTTATTATGGCAGAACCTATGCCGAAGGAAAAAAAATCGGATGGAAAGATGGCTTTCGGGCACTGTGGTGTATTGCACGTTTTGGGATTTTAAAGTAATCAGGTATATTTAATTCTTAGATAAGCAATGAAACAAACAAAAACTGCTTTATATTTTTCTGATTTCAGTGTCCCATTTCTATTTATGTTCTTGGGACTATATTTTGGTGTAATGCCCTACTTCCATTGGGACTTAAGCCACATACCGGGTGATTATGGCGATGCTCGTTTTAATAATTATGTTCTAGAGCATGGTTATAGTTATTTATCAGGAAAAATTTCTGAATATTGGAATGCACCCTTTATGTATCCCTATAAGAATGTCATGGCACTTTCTGATAATCTTTTAGGCACATTGCCAATATATGCTCTATTTAGATTTTTTAATGCTGATGTGGAATCCTCATACCAGTATTGGATTATCACTCTCTTTGTTTTAAATTATTGGTCATGTTATTACGTTCTTAAAAAATTAGGCTGCCATACTGTGGTTGCTGCAGGATGTTCTTTTATTTATGGCTTCGGGCTTTATAATCACGGTCAGATTTTTCATATTCAGGTATTTCCACGTTTTATTGCTCCATTAACGATTTATTGGGCTATCCGCTTTATTCAAACTTCTGAATTAAAATATTTCTCATTTCTTTTGTTAGGATTAACCTATCAATTTTACTGTGGTATTTATTTAGGGTTCTTTTTATGCTATTTCCTGCTATTTCTTTTTATTGCTGCTTTAATTGTAAATCGTAGACTGCCATTTCAGTTTAATAAAAAACAATTGATGTATTACCTTGCTTCCATGGCCGTGATTGCAATTTTAATGTTACCACTATTTTTACCCTATATACAAACTACTCATCAAGTAGGAACCCGTCCCTACATTGACTCTTTAAACTCGCTGCCAAGATTGAGGTCATATTTTTTTACTTCACCAGCTTCAGTAACTTGGAGTTTTTTGTATCCCTATACAGCGTTTAAGTTTTTTAACTGGTGGAATCATTTATTGTTTCCAGGTATAATTCCCTGGATAGGTGTTTTGTTAAGTCCTTTGATTTATTTTAAATTGAAAAATCAAACTGATAAAGCCAAATTAATATTACTGTTAATAGTTGCCTTTTGGCTTTCTTTTATTTTTTGTATTAACTATAAAGGATATAGTTTATATAAAGTGATTTATTTGCTCCCAGGGTTCTCCTCTATGCGCTCTGTAGATCGAATAATGAATGTTCAGATATTGTTTTTTATTTTTCTCACCGCATTGACCCTGAATTATTTTTTTAATAAACTACGGCATAAAGTGATTTTAGCAGTAGCTCTTGCAGCAGTAATTGTAATTGACAACTATTTCATTCCAGAGCCTCACCGCAGTATTTCAAAACATGAAATCCAGGAGATGGCTTCTTACTATCGTAAAATAATTTCCGAACAGCATAACTCTCAATATAAAGCCGTAGCAGTTTTTCCGGTAGAAATGGATTTAACTAAAAATGAGTACAGAAACTTTACAGCAGTAACACAAACAATAAGCATTATGTTGGCCTGTCAGGAACTTAATCTTAAATGTGTAAATGGTTATTCCGGGTTTAACCCTGGATCGTTTCTCAATCTTTTTGAATATCCAGATAGCAGTAATTTGCAAAAATGGTGCAATGAAAATAATATATCTATAACAGACATTCAGGTGATGAATGATTTTGAAATTGGTGGTTATACATGTGATACTATTCAGATTATGACATACGATTCTATGTACTGGTGTTGGGATAAAAATTACAATAATTTTATTATGGCAAACCGAAAAGATGCACAATCATGGGAAACATTCAGTGCCATAAAATTTCAATCTGGTAAATCACTTTTATCATCCATGGAATTGGAGTATTTAAAAGTTGACCCCTACAATAAGAGGTTAATTGGTTTTAAAAACACATTCAAAAACTCTGACTTAGTATCTTTTCAGCCATGCAATGATAGTAATAGGTTTTATATTAAGTTGTATGGAAAGTATGCTACTGTTAACAGTAGCACACGTGAAGTATTTCTGACGGATGCACCAGATGGGTTGTTATCTGAATTCTATGTAAAATCAATGTAATGAAACAGCTTCTTCAAAACAGAAATGTAGTTATCTGCTTTGTGCTAATGCTATTTTTATACTTTCCTTTATTCCTTCACTTGCAAAAGGAATCTGTTTTTCTATGGGATGAATCCCGACTTGCATGGAATGCTATTGAAATGAGTAAGAACAATAATTTTATTGTTACATACTTTGAAGGCAAACCTGATTTATGGAATACCAAACCACCCTTGTTAGTTGTTTTGCAAGCATTAAACATAAAAGTTCTTGGTGTTAATGAACTTGCATTGAGGTTGCCTTCAGCCATAGCGGCATTTATTACATGCATTGTTTTGTTTTACTTTTTAAAAAAACAGACAAATCAAATGTGGCTTGGTTTTTTTGCGGCCATGATACTTGTTACTTCTCAAGGTTATGTTAATTATCATTGCTCAAGAACAGGCGACTATGATGCATTATTAATTTTGTTCACAACACTTTTTTGCCTTAGTTTTTTTAATTACCTGCACACTAAGCAAGGGAAGTATTTGAAACTATTTTTTGGGTTTCTGACGTTAGCAATCCTGACCAAAGGAATTCAACCGCTTATTTTTATTCCTGGATTACTGATATATTTTTTATCTGACTATAAGGAGTTTCGTTCTTACATTCGAATAAAACCATTAATGTTTTATGGATTTTTATGTGTTGGTTTGACTCTTGGATATTATTTGTTGCGAGAATCACTTAACCCCGGTTTTTTAAAGGCTGTTTTTAATAATGAAGTTGGCGGACGCTATTTGTCCACAATAGAAGGTCATCTTCATCCTTTCAGCTACTATTTTGATTTAATAAGAGAAGTACAGTTTCAATTTTGGTTTATTCCCATGATTTTTGGAATCATCATAGGGTGGTTAAATAAGAATAAAAAAATAAAAATGCTAACTGTGTTTAGTCTAACTATGATTTTACCTTATTTATTGATTATTTCTAATGCGCAAACCAAACTTGAATGGTATGACTTACCGGTATTTCCATTTTTAGCTTTACTTGCTGCTATTGCGATTAATGAATTGTTTTTACAATTGAAAAATATTCCAAATTTTAGTGAAAGATTAACCATCAATGTTATCCCTTATCTGCTAATGTTTATGTTGTTTCTTATACCTTATCAATCTATAATTAATAAAGTATATTCTCCGAAGAGTTTGGACATTCAAAATGAAAGCATACCATTAATGCTTAAAAGATTACCACCAGAAAAGAAGAGCTATGCGATTTGCTGGGACAATGGCTATGGTCCACATATAAATTTTTACATTGAAGTCTTAGCTAATAAAGGTATTACTTGCTATTACAAGTATTATAAAGATTTAGAGCCTGGAGATATTGCTATTGCTAGTCAGGACCACGAAAAAAATTATATAGAAAAGGAATATAAGAATACAATTTTGTTAGAAAAAAATGCAGCCAAAATGTATAAGATAGAGAGGCGTAATTAATCTAAATCCAGTTTCTCAAGCTTTATTGCGCCTAAATCTAATGTAGGAATCTTATTATCTTTAAAGTTAGCCGTATCGGGTAAAACATCACCCCTAACCATAGTTTGCATTGTTGCAGAGGCCATCCAATGGTAAAATGGAAAACTGCCTAAAAGCTCGAATGTTCCATCTTGTTTAGTTACCGTATGAAACGAACTTGACCAGTATTGATTCCATGCCATTACAACACCACCTTCAATAGGTTCACCGGAGGAGTCAACTAATTTACCCTTTAGACAGCATACATTTGCATTGGAATAGTTGTAGTAGTTTGCAAGTTTTTCACATGCAGCAGCATCCTTATTGGGCTTGGCATTTTTGAAAAATTCAATGGTTTCTTTTGGTGTTCCCAGAACTTCTTTTCCTTTTGACGTTTTTGATATTCCCTTTCTGTTAACTACACCCATAAAATTTGAATGGAATTCGAACCAATCCACATCTTTATATTGCCACCACGTATAACCAATACCACCACAATTGCAGGTTTGTTTAAAGGTAGCCTCTGCAAATGCTTTCTGCACACTATAAGGCACGGAATCATTATCAGCCGGCACAGATGTTTCACCGATAATCCATGGCTTTCTTACATATTTACCATACCAGTAAATTTCATTACGTACTTGTTCTGGTTCGTATTCATACGGATGATAAGAAATAAAATCAACATTCAGCGTATTGGGATCCCACTCAAAGACTTCTCTGATACCCGTTAAACCAATAGTAATAAGTTGATGCGGTGCATTTTCTTTTGCTAACTTATTCCAGGCTTTGGTGATGTGATAAGGTTCGGTTTTGTTTCTCTCCAATGAATCGAAATACAATGGCTCATTAAATAGGTCATAGGCCATCAATGTTGTGTCTTGACTAAAATGTTTCATGATTCTTCCCCAATGTTTTTCTGTTGCAGGCACTTCATGAAATAACCTTGCTAACAGAACCACTCGCAGACCTGCTTGATTGGCTGCAAGGAGCATATCATTTAACGCATTATAATACAAACTGTATATTTCTTGAGAATTAAAAAGAAACATGGTGTCTTTATCGTTTCCTTTATCAGCCTTAATATACAACTCATCAGAATTTTTTGTAACAGAATATTGTTCGCCAACGCCAACAATCCTTATCGAGTTGAACCCCATGTCAGCAATGAGCTGAAAATCATTTTTTAATTCTTCCAGACTGGAATCTTTGTTTGTGAAACGGTAGCGATTACCTTCATCATACCCTTTATAAGCTGATGGCCAAAGTTGTTTGCCATCTGTTTGCAATGCCACTCGATAATTCACCGCCAATGGAAAAAATGGCTTTCCGTTTAAATAAAATTTCTGGTCTTTAATGCTTACAAAGCCGGGCTTATTGACTTCAGCAACTTTTTGTTTACAACCTTGCGGCACTATTGCTGTGGTAATAATGGATAAAGTTATGAATAGGAGTTTTATTTTTTTCATTGATCTTATGTTAAGTAAATACTACCACATTGCAATATCATTATATCTTTCAACAAAACGATACATTTTTTTTCTTTTTTGCTTCAACGATTTTAATGCCATGAATTCATCGTAAAGAGCTTTGTTGTCTTCAATGGCAAGGGCTACATTCTCAGGAGTAAACTCATCTATTCTGCCGTTAGCTAGAATAAATAAATTGATTTGTGAAGTATATTTAGCTTCTGTTACCACAGGTGCTAATCCTGCTTTTAAATTAGGATAGCTCTCTCTGAAAACAGAAACCGCGCCTGAGGTAGAAAATTTATGAAAGCGATCGTTTAAATAAATGTAAGGTATCCCGTTTTCGACATAGCCCCAAAGGCTGTCGCGATTAACTTTCTGCTTGTCGCCTGCTGATGTGGCATAATATAAGTTTTGTGTATTGGCCCACTTACTTATGCTGAAAGCAGAAGAGTCATAATAAGATTTGATGAGTTGTTCTTTTTTAACAGTGGGTCTGTTACTCTTTAAATCTTCAGAACTAAAATAAACACCATCGTTGAAGTGATGGTGATGTATGGTGTCAGTACTTGCCGCATCTTGACCAAAGGTTGTGCCGGTAGAAAAGTATAGTGTTAAAAATAAACTAAAAAATATCTTCATACTTTATTGGTGATGTGCAAAGAAACAAAAATCAGTTCTTATAAATAGCATTTATTGTTGCATAAATTGAACCTCATGAAGGTGAGCGTAAACTCCTTTCTTTTCCAATAGAATATGATGGTTTCCATCTTCGACAATGCTACCTTTTTGTAAAACAATGATACGGTCGGCCTTTTCTATTGTTGATAAACGATGGGCAATAATAATTGAGGTACGGTTTTTAGTCAACACCTCTGTTGCATTAACCAAAAGCTGCTCCAGCTTATTGTCAACGCTGCTTGTTGCTTCATCGAGAATAATAAGTTTGGGTTGATGTGCAAGGACTCTGGCAAATGATAAAAGCTGCCTTTGCCCTGTGCTGATTAGCCCTCCCCTTTCTCCGGGATTGTAATGAAGCTGACCGGGTAATTTTTCAATAAAATTCCAGGCTCCTGTCTGTTTCAATAAGGCTTCTATTTCTATATCATCTTGATTTTTATAAAGTGTTATATTGTTTTTTATGCTGTCAGAAAACAAAAAAACATCCTGAAGAACCACGCCAATAGCATTTCTCAGACTGTACAAATCATATTCTCTGATATCAACATCATCAATTAATATCTGGCCTTTTTGAATTTCGTACAATCGGTTAATCAAACTTACAATCGTAGTTTTACCTGCACCTGTGGAGCCAACAATAGCCACAGATTGTCCTGCAGGAAGTGTAAAGGATAGCCCACGCAATATCCATTCCTCATTTTTATAGGCAAACCACACGTTTCTGAATTCAATTTTGCCTGTTATTTTATCAGCTTTTTTCACTCCATTATTTATCTCTGTAAATGGCTCATCTAATAGTTTGAAAACACGTTCGGAACTCACCATACCCATTTGTAAGGTATTAAACTTATCAGCCAGTTCGCGAATTGGCCGGAAAAGTTGGTTGATGTATTGAATAAATGCTACCAACAAACCCAGGCTGATAGTACTTTGAAGCACATTTAATCCACCATACCATACAATGAGTCCGATAGATATTGCTGAAAGGATTTCGACAACGGGAAAAAACAAACTGTAATACCAAATTGAGCGTATGTTGGCATCACGGTGATTGGAATTGATGTCGGTAAACTTTTTCATTTCTTCTTCTTCACGGTTAAAGAGTTGCACAATACGCATTGCAACTAAATGTTCCTGAACAAACTCATTTAACTTAGCTACCTGTATGCGTACATCATTAAAAGTTTTTCTGATGTTTTTCTGAAATACTCTGGTGGCAACAAAAAGAACAGGAATAGTTGATAAAGAAATTGCAGCAAGTTGTGGATGGATGTAAAACATTACAGTAATTATTACAACAACCTGAAGCATATCACTGATAATAAGAATCAACCCATCAGAAAAAATGTCTGCAATGGTTTCCATATCGCTTACCAAACGGGTAATTGTTATTCCAAGTGGAGTTTTATCAAAATAGGCAAGCCCAAAAGCGCTGACTTTCTTAAACAAATTATTACGCAATGAAAGAATTACTTCCTGCCCAAGTCGGTTTGTTAAGGTTGTATAAACAAGCTGAAGCAATGATTGTAGCAGAAGAACACCAAACATAAAAGCAACAGTGCGTGTAAGACCATTGATGTCATGTTTTGCAATGTCAACATCAAGTGCCTGCTGTGTAAGCCAGGGCCGTAATGGTGCCAATGCGGCAAGCATCACTGTAATAACTACTGTAGCTGCAAAAAGAAACCTGAAAGGCTTAACATAGAACATAATCCTGTTTAGTACCTTCCTGTTAAATGCAGTCCCGCTTGTTGACATAATTCTTAAATTGGTTACAAAATTCACACTCTTATTGATTAGTTCAAAATGAAAGCACTCTTCAGCAAACAAAATTCAGCTGTAATTGCTATTTTTGCACGATAATGACAAGGGAATCTACTGTAGCTTTTCACACCTTAGGTTGTAAATTAAATTTTGCTGAGACTTCGACAATTGGCCGCCAGTTGCATGATGCAGGCTATAAAAAAGTTTCGTTTTCTGATGCTGCTGATGTTTATGTAATTAATACCTGCTCTGTTACTGAAAATGCTGACAGAGAGTGTCGCCAACACGTCAATAGAGCTCTAGCTTCAAACCCTGAAGGATGTATTATTATAATTGGCTGTTATGCACAATTAAAACCAGATGCAATTGCCACCATACCGGGTGTTAGCCTTGTTTTAGGAGCAAGTGAAAAATTTAACATTCCGCATTATTTGCAAAAGCTTAAAAAGCAAACAGAGGCGCAGGTTTTTTCTTGTGATATTGCCGGGCATCATCAATTTACTAGCAGCTATTCCGAAGGCGACAGAACACGTGTATTTTTGAAAGTACAGGATGGCTGTGATTATAGTTGCACTTTTTGCACCATTCCTCTAGCACGTGGAGCAAGCAGAAGCAACACAGTTGAGAATGTTGTTGATAATGTAAAACAAATTGTTGATAGAGGTGCAAAAGAAATTGTTCTTACAGGTGTTAATTTAGGTGACTTTGGAAAACTTCCGGGTGAGAAAAAACACACAACAGAATTTTATCAGTTGGTTTATGAACTTGATGCTTTGGATGCTGATATCCGTTTCAGGATTTCATCCATAGAACCTAACCTGCTGACAGAAGAAATCATTGAATTGGTTAGCCGTTCTAAAAAATTTATGCCTCATTTTCACATTCCACTCCAAAGCGGTTCCGATAAAATTCTAAAACTGATGCGCAGACGATATCTGACATCACATTACACATCACGGATAAATAAAATTAAAGAGTTGATGCCTGATGCTTGCATTGGTGTAGATGTGATTACAGGATTTCCCGGTGAGTCGGATGAGGATTTTCTTCAGACTTATAAATATTTGAATGAAGCCGACATTTCATACCTGCATGTATTTACTTATTCCGAAAGATCAAACACACCTGCTATTGAAATGAAACCTGTAGTCCCCATTGCGGAAAGGAAAAAAAGAACCCAAATGTTACGCATACTTTCGGAAAAAAAACTCGGAATATTTTATCGCTCACAAGCAGGTAAAACAGCTAAAGTGCTTTTTGAACATGAAGACAAAAATGGAATAATGTCAGGCTATTCCGAAAATTATGTTAGAGTTTCAACACCTTTCAACAGCGAATTAGTAAACAAATTGATTGAATGTAAAATCGGAATAACCGATAATGACAGTCATGAAATTAACTGTACAATTTTAGAATCTATCCCGGTTTAATATTTAACATCCATGTACCCTACTCTATCCGATGCACTCCATGATTTACTGGGCATAAATATTCCTTTGCCAATTCAAACATTCGGGCTCATATTGGCATTGTCTTTTTTTCTGGCTGCATATATTTTAGTTTTAGAGTTTAAACGAAAAGAGCAGAATGGTTTATTAAAATCTTTCACTGTTACTACCATTAAAGGAAAACCAGCAACTACATTAGAGCTATTTTGGTCAGGTGTTGTTGGATTTATTGTTGGATTTAAATTGCTTGATGCCATTTTGAATTATAGTGACCTTGTTAATGATCCACAAACATTTTTATTGTCATCAAGAGGTAATGTCATTGGAGGAATATTGCTTGGGGCCTATTCTGTGTGGAGTAAATACAAAGAAAAGGATAAGCAAAAATTAGCAGTTCCGCAAACTGTTACAGAAGTTGGTTATCCTCATCAGTTTGTAATGAATATTACAATAGCAGCTGCGGTTGCCGGATTAATAGGTGCCAAAATATTTCATAACCTGGAGAATTTTGATGATTTTTTAAAAGACCCTGTTGATGCATTAATTTCATTCAGTGGACTAACTTTTTTTGGCGGATTGATTTGTGGTGCAGCTGCCGTAATATGGTATAGCAGTAAAAGGTTAAATGTGCCCCCTTTAGTGATGTGTGATGTTGCTGCACCGGCATTAATGCTGACCTATGGAACAGGCAGATTAGGATGTCACTTTTCAGGTGATGGCGACTGGGGCATTGTAAACACATTGGCAAAACCATCATGGTTCCCTTTTCCGGATTGGATGTGGAGTTATAACTATCCGCATAATGTAATTGGCGAAGGTGTTCCTATTGAAGGCTGTGTTGGAAAACATTGTTTTGAGTTGATACCTCCGGTTTTTCCTACGCCATTATATGAAGCGATTGCCTGTATTATTCTTTTCTTTGTTTTATGGAAACTACGAACTAAAATTGTTACTCCCGGAATACTTTTCTTTGTTTACTTATTTTTCACTGGTATAGAACGCCTCGCTATCGAACAGATTAGAGTTAACACCAAATACCACATTTTTGGAAAAGCTATTACACAGGCAGAGATTATTGCTGTGGCATGCATTATTGTTTCAATCGTTGGAATTACGCTTTTAAGAAGAAAAAATTCCGCTTCGACTTAAAGTCTGTTGACTTTAGAAAGATAAAATAGTATTTTGGCCAAGATTTTATAACCAAAACCTTTTCATGTTCCATAAAAGCTTTTTTACAGCATTAGTATTTTTATTTCTTTCTACCTCTCTTTTTTCACAAAAACGAATCAAAATTCCTGTACTTGATTATAGCACGGTGGATGAATTTGTTTTAAAACTAAAGCCCGAACAATGTAGTAGCATTGATACATTGGCTGCTGTAATCAGTAGAGAGTTTGACCGCCCTCATTTTCGTTTCAGAGCTGCATTCCGATGGGTAACTGAAAACATTATGTATGACATAAAAAACCAACGTCATCCGTTAAAAGCAAATGTTAGTGCTAACGATGTTTTTAAAAATAAAACAGCACTGGCCGAAGGTTATGCAAATATTTTGAATACAATATGTGCAAGAATGAGTATAACATGCCTTTCGGTGAATGGATTTCTTAGACGAAGCGAATTGCCCGGAACAAAAATTAAAAAACCAAATCATATTTGGAATACAGTAAAACTTTATGATAAGTGGTATATAATGGATGTGATGCTGGCAAGTGGATATTTTGAAAATGGTGATAAGACTTTTACAAAACGTTTTACCGAGAGATATTTTGCATTGCATCCGCGTCAGGTAGTTTTAACACATCTTCCTTTAAATGGAAACTTTCAATATTTAGATACAATTGTTGACAAGAATACTTTTCTCAAATACCCTAAAGTTTATGATTTCTTTTTTGATAACGGCATATATGCCTTAAGACCCGCTGATGGTGTGATACCTGTTTACAAAGGTTTAAAGAAACGTTTTTATTTCAAATCAATGGATAGTCTTGCAGTTGGTAAAATTGAAATTCGTGACGGAAAAAAATCTGAAAGATTGCAAAATACATTTACTCAGGTTGATAGTCTTGTATATTTCGATTATTTGTTTGAATCGAATAAGAAAAGAACATTGGATGTTTTTGTGGACGGACTACCTTTTTGTACTTACTTAATTGTTTCTGACAAAAAGAATAAACGTAGGGAAGAATAATGTTATCCAAATTGCACTGAAGTCATATTGATTGAACCGGCAACTAACTTATCGTTAAAAAATTCAGCATTTTCATTTTTTTGTTGCAGCCCAAGAATATACATTAATGGCAAATAATGATCTGGTGTGGGTACAGCCAGCAAAGCAGATTTACTGAGGGAGGTATAATTAATTAATGCCTGATGATCATTGTCTGCAATTTTTGATTTAAAAAGTTGATGCATTTCAACTGCCCAATCATAGCCAAAGCCAACTTCATCAATTTTATTCCATGCAATTTTCCCAAGGTTATGAACCATGTTGCCGCTTCCAATAATCAACACCCCCTTTGTTCGAAGCGAAGCAAGTTCTTTCCCTAATTGATAGTGAAAAGATGCCGGTTTATTAATATCAATGCTGATTTGAAGCACAGGAATATTTGCATCAGGATACATTCTTCTTGTAACAGTCCATGCTCCATGATCAAGGCCCCAATCATGGTCTAAAGTTGCATTTACCGACTTGAAAAGGTTTTTTGTTTTTTGAGCTAATTCAGGACTGCCCGGTGCATTATACTGTACATCATAAAGTGCTTGTGGAAATCCACCAAAATCATGAATGGTTTTGGGGTTATTCATTGCAGTAATAAAAGTTCCTTTTGTCAACCAATGTGCAGAAACAACAACTATTGCCTTTGGCAGCGGTAACGACTGACCTAATTTTTTCCATTGATTACTGAACTCATTGTTTTCAATGCCATTCATTGGAGAGCCGTGTCCTATAAACAACACCGGCATCTTATCGGTATTGCTCAAGTCATCAGTAATGTTTTTAAGAGAACTTAAAGTTCCAACAGCTCCTATACCGGCAATTGATGCTAAAAATTCTCTGCGATACATTTTATTTTTAGTAATTATTTAAGTACGAATAACGTGCAAAACCTGTAAAAAGTTTTTAAATATATTACTAAAGTCCAATATTGGTGGCCAGCGTTAATTGCACCAATAATAGTTTAGCGGTAGCTATTAATTCTTAAACATACTTAGCAACTGCCCAATGGTAGCTTTTAATTGTCTGCGGTCAACAATTTTATCCAGAAAACCATGCTCAAGAACAAATTCAGATGTTTGAAATCCTTTAGGTAAATCTTTACCAATAGTTTCTTTAACAACACGCGGACCGGCAAAACCAATTAATGCATTTGGTTCACCAATATTTAAATCACCAAGCATAGCAAAAGAAGCTGTTACACCACCTGTAGTTGGGTCTGTAAGTAAACTTATATAAGGCAATCCGGCATCTGCAAGTCTGGTAAGCTTTGCTGAAGTTTTTGCCATCTGCATTAAAGAAAATGCTGCTTCCATCATACGTGCACCACCCGATTTGTTTATAATCATTAATGGTACTTTATGTTGAATACTGTAATCAATTGCCCCTGCAATTTTTTCTCCCATTACAGAACCCATACTTCCCCCTATAAACTGAAAATCCATGCATGCCACTACTAAGTCGTTTCCGTTTACCTTACCAACAGCAGTACGCATTGCATCTTTCAATTTCGTTTTAGAAATGGTATCGCGCAATCGGTCTGTGTATTTTTTTGTATCAACAAAACCTAATGGATCGGCAGAGGTCAGTTCTGTATTAAACTCTGTAAACTGATTATCATCAAAAAGTATGTCAAAATATTCTTCAGACCCAATTCTATCATGATAACTGCATTTTGGACATACATATCTGTTTTCTGTATGCTCCAATGATGGAACAATAGCTTTGCATGAAGGACATTTATACCATAATCCCTCCGGAGTTTCTTTTTTCTCTTTGGTAGAGGTGGTAATTCCTTCTTTAATTCTTTTAAACCAAGTCATGTATGTATCAGTTTACGTTAATGAAATGTTGGGTTTATCAACTGATGTACTGTGTAAAATTCTATGCTAAAGTAACTTCTTTTGAAAGATATACATTCTGAATAGCATTTAACATTTCAACGCCTTCTTTAAATGGTTTCTGAAATGCTTTACGTCCAGAAATCAAACCTTGCCCTCCTGCTCTTTTATTTATTACTGCTGTTGTAACGGCTTCGGCCATATCTGTTGCACCTTTTGATTCTCCACCTGAATTGATTAATCCCATACGTCCATTATAGCAATTCAATACCTGATATCGGCATAAATCTATTGGGTGATCAGAAGAAAGTTTTGTATAAACATCTTTATGTGTTTTGCCGAAATTGATAGCTGTATAACCTCCATTAAGCGTTGGTAGTTTTTGTTTGATGATATCGGCCTGAATAGTTACTCCAAGATGATTTGCCTGTGCTGTTAGATCTGCAGCAGTGTGGTAATCTACACCATCCTTTTTAAAACCCGGGTTACGTAAATAGCACCAAAGAACTGTTGCCATTCCCAATTCGTGCGCATGTTCAAAAGCTTGTGCAACTTCAACTATTTGCCTCGATGATTCTTCACTTCCAAAATAAATTGTTGCACCAACAGCTGCAGCACCCATATTCCATGCTTCGTCAATTGTGCCAAACATTATCTGATCAAATTTATTTGGATAGGTCAGGAATTCATTGTGATTTATTTTCACAATAAAAGGTATCTTATGTGCATATTTTCGAGAAACCGATGCCAGTACTCCATACGTTGAAGCAACTGCATTGCAACCTCCTTCAATGGCTAACTTTACAATATTTTCAGGATCAAAAAACATTGGGTTTGGTGCAAAGCTTGCTCCTGCAGAGTGTTCAATTCCCTGGTCAACAGGAAGAATAGACATATAGCCTGTGCCCGATAGCCTGCCATGATTATAGAGCGACTGCAAACTACGCATAACCTGATTACTTCTGTTTGAAGGAATAAAAATGCGGTCAACAAAGTCACTCCCCGGCTGATGTAATGTTTCCTTTGGAACTGTTTTACAAACGTGGTTTAATAATTTCTCAGCATCTTTTCCAAGTAATTCCGTAATTTTGTTCAACATAATATGTATTTAAATGTCAGTTAAGTGTGGCAAAACTACATTTTTTTTTATTCCATACCATCATACTTATACTGTTCTGTACATTAATATTTTTACATTAATTATCTTGAAATGAAAATTGTAATTCCGGTTGCCGGTATTGGTACTAAACTTCGCCCCCATACACACACGCAGCCAAAAACTTTGGTGCCGGTTGCAGGTCATCCCATTCTGGCTCATATCATTGATTATTTCGTACAGTCAGGATATGATGAGTTTGTATTTATTATAGGTTATATGGGCGAAAAAATTGAAGAATTTGTAAAAAGCAAATATCCTTCTCTTAAAGCCGTATTTATAGTACAGGAGCCACGTGAGGGTACCGGTCATTCTGTTTGGTTTGCCCGCAACCATGTTCATGCAGAAGATGAAATGCTCATTGTTTTGGGTGACACAATTATTGATTTTGACATTCATGTTTTTAAACAAGCAGAACATTCTCTTTTAGGAGTAAAAAAAGTTGATGACCCGCGAAATTTTGGTGTCGTTGAATTGAATGATGATGGTTTTGTTTCCAAGCTGCATGAAAAACCGGTTATTCCAAAATCTAACCTTGCTCTAGTAGGAATCTATTTTATCAAGCAGGCAGGGCATTTATTTGAAGCGCTTAATTACATTATTGAAAATAACCTGAAAACACGCGATGAATATCATCTGACTGATGCCATGATGCGTATGATTGATGATGGTGAGAAAATCAAAGTCTTTCATGTGGGCAATTGGTTTGATTGTGGAAACAAAGAAAGCCTCCTTGAAACTAATGCTATTTTGTTAGACCGTATCGCAGAAACAAATACCAAACCACAGAAGTTTCCAAACACGATCATCATTCCTCCGGTGAGTATTGCCTACAACTGCGATATTTCCGATTCCATTATTGGTCCTCATGTTTCTATTGGCGAACATACCATTGTAAAATATTCTATAATTAAAGATTCAATTATTGGCTCGTATTCGCAATTAGAATCTGCCGTTTTACATCATTCTGTAATTGGAAGTGATGCTTTTTTAAAAGGTCTAAGTCAGAGTCTGAATATTGGTGACAGTACTGAAATTGATTTTAGCTGATGTTATCAACATATTTGCTAAAATTAATGGTTATATTTTTTTATTAATCGCGTATTTTTTTGATAATTATATTAGTTAAAAAACTATTTTTGAATTGTAAATTTCAAAATCAATAAAATATGAAAAAATTATTTACTCTACTTACGGCTGTAGCATTAGGAAGCCTAACATCCAATGCACAACTTATTTATGACAATGGTTCTATTGTTAATCAACCGGGTGCCGGAGCGGGTGGAGCCAATGTTTCTGCCTTACATGATGGATTGAATTCATTAGGTATTGGACATGCTGTTTCCAGTGGCTATCGCGTTGCAGATGATTTTATCATTCCTGCAGGTCAAACTTGGACCATTGACTCCATTGTTTTTTTAGCTTATCAAACAGGCTCGGGTACTACTTCAACAATGAATGCGGTGAACTGTGCTATTTATGATGGTGCACCGGATGTTGGAATATTACTTTTTGGAGATCAAACTACTAGTTTGTTACAGAACACCTACTTTTCTAATATTTACCGAACTTCAGAAACAGCATTGACAAATACGGATCGTCCGGTAATGCGCAATGTTATTGTACCACCATCTGCATGGAGTCTTAGTGCAGGCACTTATTGGATAGATTGGCAAACCGGTGGAACTTTGGCTTCAGGACCATGGGCACCTCCTCTTACCAATGCCAACACTACAACAGGTAATGGCATGCAATATGATCCTACAAATGCAGTATGGGGACCTTGTAATGATGGTGTTACTCTTACACAACAAGGTTTTCCATTTGAAATTTATGGAACTATAACAACTTCCATCAACAATGTTGAAGCAGAGAATATCTTGACAGTAATGCCTAATCCTTCAAATGGTACTTTCAGGATTAATGCTTCTTTTACAGGAAAGACTAATCTTGAAATTAGTGTTTCCGATATGATGGGTAAAACAATTTACTCCAATATGCTGAATGATATTTCTGTTGTATCAAAAACTGTTGAACTTAAAAATGCCGCTAAAGGTGTTTACATTCTAATATTAAACAGTGATTCAGGAAAAACAATAACTAAGAAAATTGTTATTGAATAAATTTAATTAATTAAACAAAAAAGAGGCTGTCTCAAAACAATAAATTGAGGCAGCCTTTTTTTATATACTGCTTTATAGAGGCAGATGATTAAAAAGAAATCAAGTTTTATTTTTATTCCTGAAGGACGTTATGGTGCATTAGGAGATGTTTTTAATGATTATGACATCCTTTTTTTGATTTTTTTCAGTTCAAGAGTGCTTTTTGTTTGAGATTAAATCCGATCAGGCACAATCCGGCCTCTATCTCTACTTTAGGAATAGATCGCAGCATGAACCGTTTAAAATTTTTGTTTTGCTTGAGGCAAGCAAACACAGGCTCTATGGTGTAGCATCTTTTTTTTCGATGGGCGATGCCTTGTTCACTTTTCAAATTTTCATTGGCTTTATTTTTCAGTTGGATCAGTTGCTGATTGACTTCGATTGTTCTGTTGTTTTTTGATTGATGACATACGCTTCTTAACGGGCATCCGTTGCAGTTTTGCGTCTGGTATTTTTTTACCTGTTGTGTATATCCATTTTCGGTTGTGCGTGTTGAAGTACTGATGTATTGCATGCGTTGACCCATTGGGCAGTAGTAGCAATCTTGCTCCTTATTGTAATAAAGTTCATCACTCTTAAATCCTTTCTTATAGGTGGCTTTGCGCTTTTGTTCTTTATCAAAGGTGTTGTATTTAACATAGCCCTCAATGCTGTTGTTTTGCAGGAACTGATAGTTTTCGTGCGACCCGTATCCGGCATCTGCTGTGATGCTCTTTGGATAACTACCGTAAAGTTGTTGATATTGATTGATGTGCGGAATGAGAGTAGTGGTGTCGGTTGGTTTTTGATGCAAGCTGTAGTTCACACAAAATATTTTTTTACCGGGACATGAACTGGCTTGTAAATTATATCCGGCTTTAAGTTGTCCGTTACGCATGTGGTCTTCCTTCATACGCATAAAAGTTGCATCCGGATCGGTTTTGCTGTAACTGTTTCGATTACCCAGTATGGCCTCTTGTTGCTCATACTTTTCCATGCGCTTTACAAAATCGGTTTTTGCTTTTTTGATTTGGTCAAGAGTTTTTTTTTCAACCTGTTTGTTTTTCAATGCCTCATCAATCTGCGCTGCCACAGCTTTTACTTTTGCTGCATCGATGTTCTTAAAATCAATCGGTTCGGTATCTTTTAATTCTTCTACGGCAACTTGCTGGCTGTAGTTCCACAACGCTTCTAACTGTTTTGCTATTTTTTCCTTTTGCGTTTTGATGGCTTTGCCCCACACAAAGGTGTATTTGTTGGCATTGGCTTCTATCTTGGTGCCATCGGTATAAACTTCTTCTATACTAACCAGTTCTTCCTTTACCAACAGGGTTACCACCTGGGCAAATATTTCTTTAATCTCATTTTTTAATTTCGAACTGCGAAAACGGTTAATCGTATTATGATCCGGTGTACTCATACCCGTTAGCCACATGTAATGGATGTTCTCTTTCAGGGCCGCTTCTATTTTACGACTGCTGTACGTATTGCTTAAATAAGCGAACACAATGGCGCTTAATAGCATACGTGGATGATATGAACTTGTACCACCTCCTTTATACTGATCAATCAGCCCATCTATTTTAATTTCGCTGATGATTTGTTGTACTACACGCACCGGATGATTCTTATCAATGAGTTCATCAAAACTCGGTGGCAACAACATTTGCGGATTAAACTGATATGGTTTGAATACTATATTGGTTTTGCTCATGCAACAAATTTAGTTGCATCACCTTTCCTTCTTTCCCTTTTGGATAACTATTCTTTTTTTGTTAATAACCTTTGATTTTCTAAAAAATCAAAAGAGGCTGCCTACTTTTGAGACAGCCTCTTCTTTGTTTTTAAGTAACAGAAAATTAACTTAATTTCAATTTATTATTTTATCCAATTCAAATATAGTAAAACTACATATCCATCTTCTGCCAACACCAAACTATCAGGATATGGATTTTCAATAAGTGAATCACCTGCAACAACAGAAAAGTTAAAAGATTTCATTAAGGTTGAATCTATAGCCGGTGATGAAATACTTTTTTCAAAATCATAAATATCAAATTGTACATTACTGCCAATTGCACGTAAAGGATATGGCGTAGTCAAAAAATAAGGCAGAGGCAAGCTATCAGGATTTACATTGTCAAAATGAAAACTCTGAACAAATTCAGGATAGTCAATAGAGTCAATATCTTTGAAACGGTAAAAAATATCTGCACGACCTGCTGTGTCAACAGAGTCTGCTACATCCCAATTGTTTCCCGAAGGATCTGTTGCCGGCATTTGTGCTAAAAGAATTGCACGTATTGAAACACCGCTGCGTGTTCCATAATATTGAGAAGGACCGGTGCCGGGGTCATTATAATCTTTCTGACATGCAGCAAACAGTAGAATTATTGACAAATAAAAAAGACCTGATTTAATATTCATGAGAACTATAAACTTTAATAATTGGTGCTAAAATAAAAAAGCCACCTTAAAAAAGGCAGCTTTTTGATATTTTATAATGCAGTTATTTATTTACCGCGAACTTTACTTTCACTTGAAACGGTCAGTTTTTTACGACCTTTTGCTCTGCGAGAAGCCAATACCCTACGTCCGTTAGCCGTAGCCATTCTTTCACGAAAACCATGTTTGTTTTTTCTCTTACGCTTTGAGGGTTGATATGTTCTTACCATAATAATTCAGTTTTTATTAATGCTGCAAAATTCTTTTTAGAGGCGGCAAAGATATAATTAATTCTTTTATACTAAAGGCAAGTAGATTATTTTTTTTTCTTTATAAAATTCTTCAGGAATAAATGCTGTAACATTTTCTGTAAATAGCTTATTTTCAAATGGTTTTAGCTCTTCGGTTAAATCTCCTCCCTTTAAGCAAATCAAACCGTTTGGCATAGAACTGTTACCCTTAGAATTTATTTTACCCCTACTCCATTTTACTAAATCTGCCATCGGTGCAGTTGCTCTTGAAACAACAAAATCAACTTTTTCAGATACGTCTTCAGCACGTTTGTTGAATACCACAACATTAGATAACCCAAGTTGATTGGCCATTTCTATAACAGCCTCAGTCTTTTTACGTATAGAATCAACCAAATAAAAGTTGGTTTCAGAGAAATAAATAGCCAGCGGTAAACCGGGCAACCCACCACCTGTGCCAATGTCCATAACTTTAGTTCCTTTACCAAAATCAATAAACTTAGCTATAACTAATGAATGTATTAAATGATGGAGATAAAACTGTTCTATATCTTTTCTTGAAACAAGATTAATTCTCTCATTCCATGACTTAAACAATTCAGCAAACAAGATAAATTTTTCCTTCTTTTCTAAAGATAATTCCGGAAAGTAGCGTTGCAACAATAAAACTCCGCCTGACATCACTTATGGACGATGTTCAGAGTTTTTCATAATCTGATACAGAAACTCACGTGCTCTGAACAATTGAGCCTTTACCGTTCCCAGAGGTAAATCCATGTTGGTTGCAATTTCTTCATAACTCAATTCCTGAAAATATCTAAGTTCGATGAGTGTTCGGTATCTGGGTTTTAGCTTATCTACAACTTCACGCATGGTTTCCATTTTCTGCTTCTTCATTAGTTTTTCTTCAGGGCCAATGGAATCTGATTTAATTTCTAATGCAACATCTTCTCCGTTTTCATTTTCATAGCCTTTGTCAATACTCAACATCTGCTTTCTCTTTTTACGGATATAATCAATGCAATTGTTGGTTGCTATTTTAAACAGCCAGGTACTAAAAGCATAATCCGGTGTATATTGATGGATGTTTTTAAATGCCTTGCCGAATGCTTCAATTGTCAAATCATCTGCATCGTCACGGTTGTTCACCATTTTCAGCAACATAAAATAAATGGAATCTTTATAGCGCGACATCAATTCGGCATACGCTTTCTGATTGCCATGGTCAACTGCATCGCGTACCAACTGATAATCTACAACAGCTTTGTCACTGAGGTTGGGATTAACTTCGTTTTTATTTTGTGCTTCTTGTGCAGTTTTGGGACTTTTTACTTCCATGTTTTAGTCTTTATTAAACGATTGGAGATGGCAATAAAAGGATAAACAACAGCTATCCATATATCGAATACCGGTATAAATGGAATTAAGTCGCCTTCCTTTAATTTTCTTAAGCATGAGCCAAAAATAATCATTTGAAAAACCAAACGTAAACTAAAGGCAGCAACAACGTATTCAATTTTAAACTGAATTATTAACAATGCAATAAATAAAACAAGGAAAGAAATATGTGAAAAATAGTATGCGCCTAAAAGCATTTTATGTTTAAACTTATATAGGCGAGAAGCACTTATATGTCTCTTCTTCTGTCTGAACCAGTCTATAAAATCAGTTTTGGGTTGTGAATAAGTAAAAGAATCGGGGTTAATCTGTACTGAAAGATTCTCTGCAGTGGCTGTATCATTTATAAAAAGATCATCATCGCCTGACATGATATGTTGATGGCGGGCAAAGCCTTTATTCTCGAAAAACAAAGAACGCTGATAAGATAAATTTCGACCTACGCCCATGTATGGATTTCCTGCAAGAGCAAACGAAAGATACTGCATAGCATTAAAGGCAGTGTCAAATCTTACCCATCGGTTTAAAATTGACGAAGACTTAATATATGCACCATAGCCAATTACAATTCTTGTTTGTTGCTTATAAGGTTGCATCATTAGCCGCATCCACTGATTGCTTGCCGGATAACAATCTGCATCAATCAATAACAGATGATCAAATAAAGCAGATTTTATTCCAATTGTTAATGCAAACTTTTTACCATGCTGATAACGTTCCTGTTCCTTAATAGAAACAATTTTAAGGTGCTTGTATGTTGAAGACAATTCTTCAAGATATTTTTCCGACTCATCCCACGAACAGTCATTAACTACAATAACCTGATATCGCGGATAGTCTTGTTCTAATACTTGTTGCAGATTTGCTTTTAAATTCTTCAGTTCATTTCTGGCACAAATAATTATTGAAACAGGCGGCTCAATTTCTGAGACTGGCTCATTTACTGTTTTGTGTAGTGCCAATCGCACAAAAACAAATAAATAGTAGATTAATTGTATGGCAAAAAATGCCACAAGCAAATAAAAAAGTAACAATGAAATATTATTTATGGTTACAAAAGGCGGTATGGGAATCAAAATAACTTTGGTGTTGATAAGCGCGCAAATGTATGAAGAGTCATTGCAGAAGGCTTTTTTATCTTTGTAAAAATATTAACAACACTTTTTGCAAAAATTACTGAATCTATGTATTTTTCTATTGAAAAGTCTGATAAGGAAAGTAAAGCCCGTTCGGGCAAAATAGAGACCGCACATGGCGTAATAGAAACGCCAATCTTTATGCCCGTAGGTACTGCAGGTACCGTAAAGAGTGTAACCCAGCGTGATTTGAAGAATGATGTGAAAGCACAGATTATTTTGGGCAACACATACCATCTCAATTTACGTCCCGGCATTGAAGTGCTGCATCAGGCCGGAGGGCTGCATCGTTTTATGAATTGGTCACTTCCAATATTGACTGATAGTGGCGGTTATCAGGTTTTTTCACTAAGCGAAACACGAAAAATTACTGAAGAAGGTGTAAAGTTCAGCTCGCACATTGATGGAAGTAAACATTTTATTTCGCCTGAGGTGAGTATGGACATACAACGCTATATCGGTGCCGATATTATTATGGCATTTGATGAATGTACGCCCTACCCTTGCGAACATAGAAGAGCAAAAAAGTCAATGGACATGACACATCGCTGGCTCCAACGTTGTATAACTCATTTAGAAAAATCGCCTGCTAAGTATGGCTATGAACAAACATTGTTTCCTATTGTTCAAGGGTCAGTTTATAAAGACTTACGTGCAGAGAGTGCAAAAGTGATTGCCGATGCCGGAGCAAAAGGAAATGCTATTGGTGGTTTATCGGTAGGTGAGCCGGCTGAAATTATGTATGAAATAACTGATGCTGTTACAGCTATTTTACCCGTTGAAAAGCCACGTTATCTGATGGGTGTAGGAACCCCGGCAAATATACTTGAATGCATTGCATTAGGTATAGACATGTTTGACTGTGTGATGCCCACAAGGAATGCACGTAACGGTATGCTTTTTACTTCTGAAGGAATCATCAATATCAGAAATGAAAAATGGAAAAAAGATTTTTCGCCTATTGATGAAGCCGGTTATTGTTTTGCCGATATAGATTATTCGAAAGCCTATTTAAGACATTTATTTATCAGCAAAGAAATGCTTGCTGCACAATTGGCAACGCTACACAACCTGTCTTTCTACCTTTGGTTAGTTACAGAAGCAAGAAAGAGAATTAATGATGGGATCTTTATTTCCTGGAAAAACTCAATGGTGAAAAAAGTTAGTCAGCGATTATAATACACTATTGAAAAACAAACTGTTTGTCAGCTACATTATAAATAATGCTTTTAACAGATTGGTTCTGATAACTTGTAATTTTAAGGTTATTTTATGATAAATTAATAAGTATTTTTCGGTCATGAAAAAAGCATGGGAAAAAGTACCCGATTTTTTGAAGAACAAATATGCAATTTGCATCATTGCATTTGTTGTGTGGCTTGCTTTTTTTGACAAGAACGATTTTTATGCGCAATATCGTTTCAGGCAACAGCTGAATACTTTAAAGAGTGACAAAAGTTATTATGCTGATGAACTTGAAAAAAGTAAATCTGATTTGAACGAATTAATTTCATCACCTGCCAACCTCGAAAAATTTGCAAGAGAAAAGTATCTGATGAAAAAAGATGACGAAGATATTTTTGTCTTTGTAGAAAAATAATAGCCGGAATTTTTAATCCCGGCTATACTGTCGTTTTAAATCTTCACTTCTTCCTGCGATTTTTCATTCTCAAAAACAAAGTTTTTGTTTTTATCAATATCTATCTTTATCACGTCATCTTTATTAATCTTACCGGCTAAAATCTGTTTCGACAATTCGTTGAGGATTTTCTTCTGAAGTACACGTTTCAGCGGACGAGCGCCAAACTGAGGGTCGTAGCCTAATTGTGCTACCCACTCTATTGCTTTATCAGTAATTGAAAGTCTGATGTCATTTTTTGCAAGCATATCAACAGCATGATTAAACTGGATGCGAACAATCTTTTCTATTTCACTTCGTGTCAACGGACTAAACATGATGACTTCGTCAATGCGGTTCAGAAACTCTGGTCTGATAGATTTTTTAAGCAGTTCAAAAACATCGTTTTTAGTTTTAGCAAAAACATCATCTCTGTTAGCATCATTCATTCCATCAAAGTTTTCCTGTATCAGATGTGCTCCAATATTGCTGGTCATGATGATGATGGTGTTTTTGAAATTGGCAGTGCGACCTTTATTGTCTGTCAGCCTTCCATCATCAAGCACCTGCAACAAAATGTTGAACACATCAGGGTGTGCTTTTTCAATTTCATCGAGGAGAATTACCGAATAAGGTCTTCTTCGAACGGCCTCTGTCAGTTGCCCACCTTCGTCATATCCTACATATCCCGGAGGCGCGCCAATCAATCGTGACACGGTGTGTTTCTCCTGGTACTCACTCATGTCAATACGGGTCATGTTGTTTTCGTCATTGAACAGATAGGCTGCCAGCGCTTTAGCAAGCTCTGTTTTTCCTACACCGGTCGAGCCCAGAAATATGAATGAACCAATAGGCTTTCTCATATCTTGTAGCCCTGCACGGCTTCTGCGTACGGCATCAGCAACAGCCTCAATAGCATCTTCCTGTCCTACCACCCGTTTGTGTAGCTCTTCTTCAAGGTGCAGTAGTTTCTCACGTTCACTTTGCAACATGCGGTTCACCGGAATGCCTGTCCACCTGGAAACTACTTCGGCTATATCTTCGCTGTCAACTTCTTCTTTCATCATGGCACCTTTGTGGTGCATGGCGTTAAGTTGTTCCATCAGTTTGGCTAAGCTTTCTTCAGCTTCTCTGATTTTTCCGTAACGTATTTCAGCCACT
Source organism: Bacteroidia bacterium (assembly GCA_037045145.1). Taxonomy (NCBI): domain Bacteria; kingdom Pseudomonadati; phylum Bacteroidota; class Bacteroidia; species Bacteroidia bacterium. Next base: position 17,309 of record JBAOIA010000012.1, on the reverse strand, counting down.
TTGCCATAATCTCCTGCACGCTCTGCCTGGTCTGCTTCAAGTTTAAGGTTTTCAATTTTCTCTTTAACTTCCTGAATCTTTTCAACTACTTCTTTCTCACTTTGCCAGCGTGCTTTTACAGCATTACGTTGTTCATTAAGTTGTGCAATTTCTTCTGATAATTCATTTACTTTCTTAGTATCGTTTTCTCTCTTTATTGCTTCGCGCTCAATTTCAAGTTGCATAATACGTCTGTTCAACTCATCCAACTCTTCAGGAACAGAGTCCATTTCAAGCCTTAATTTTGAAGATGCTTCATCAACAAGGTCTATTGCTTTATCGGGCAGGTATCGGTCGTTGATATAACGCTGCGACAATTCCACTGCAGCAATGATGGCTTCGTCTTTTATTCTGACTTTATGATGCGTTTCATAGCGTTCTTTCAAACCACGCAGAATAGAAATTGCCGATTCTGTATCAGGCTCTTCAACCATCACTTTCTGAAATCTTCTCTCTAAAGCTTTATCTTTTTCAATGTATTTCTGATACTCATTTAGAGTTGTTGCACCAACAGCCCTGAGTTCGCCACGTGCTAATGCAGGTTTTAAAATGTTTGCTGCATCCATGGCTCCTTCGCCACCACCGGCACCAACAAGTGTATGTATTTCGTCTATAAACAAAATAATTTCGCCTTCTCCACTGATGACTTCTTTTACAACGGCCTTCAATCGTTCTTCAAACTCGCCTTTATACTTTGCTCCCGCAATCAATGCCCCCATGTCTAAGGAGTAGATGGTTTTGGATTTTAAGTTTTCCGGAACATCACCATTGATGATTCTATGTGCCAGCCCTTCTGCAATGGCTGTCTTGCCCACGCCAGGTTCTCCTATAAGGATAGGGTTGTTCTTTGTTCTCCGTGATAATATCTGAAGCACTCTTCTTATTTCATCATCACGGCCTATAACGGGATCTAACTTGCCGTTTCGTGCCAGCTCATTGAGATTTCTTGCATATTTATTTAACGAATTATAGGTTTCTTCTGCACTGGCAGAAGTTACCCGCTCGCCTTTTCGCAGTTCGTTGATGGCATTTGTTAAATCTTTTATATTACAACCTTCTTCTTTCAACAGCTTTGCAACTTTGTCTTTACCGGCAAGCATAGCCAGCAAAAGATGTTCTACCGACACAAACTCGTCCTTGCTTTCTTTTAAAGATGCAAATGCTTTTTGAAAAAGTTCATTCACCTCTGATGAAAGATAAATCTGCCCACCGCTGACTTTGGGATAAGATTCTGTAAGTGAATTTAATTTTGTCGTTAATGTATTTAAGTTGACGTTCATTTTTTTCATCAGGTAGGGAACAACATGCTCGTCAACTTCAAGCATTGCTTTGAGCAAATGTCCGGTTTCTACTGTTTGTTGCCCAAATGATTTTGCCAGAAACTGTGCCTGCTGTAAAACTTCTTGCGATTTGATGGTTAATTTATTTATGTCCATGTTCTTTATTGTATTACTTTTTACTATCACAAATTTAACCAATCCAAAAAAAAATGATTTTACCGACATTTCGTCATAAATTCAGTTAGTGGCCGGTCATTTTTTCAATATTAGGTAATGAAAACGACATTATTTCATCTTAAAAAGTGTGATTTTTAAAATCCTCAACATAATCGTTTGAGAAGTAAACTGATATTGTCGCCACGTTTTGTGAAATGGTCGCCATGTTTTGTGAAGTGGTCGCCACGTTTTGTGAAGTGGTCGCCACGTTTTGTGAAGTGGTCGCCACGTTTTGTGAAGTGGTCGCCACGTTTTGTGAAGTGGTCGCCACGTTTTGTGAAGTGGTCGCCACGTTTTGTGAAATGGTCGCCACGTTTTGTGAAGTGGTCGCCACGTTTTGTGAAGTGGTCGCCACGTTTTGTGAAGTGGTCGCCACGTTTTGTGAAGTGGTCGCCACGTTTTGTGAAGTGGTCGCCACGTTTTGTGAAGTGGTCGCCACGTTTTGTGAAGTGGTCGCCACGTTTTGTGAAGTGGTCGCCACGTTTTGTGAAGTGGTCGCCACGTTTTGTGAAGTGGTCGCCACGTTTTGCGAAGTGGTCGCCACGTTTTGTGAAGTGGTCGCCACGTTTTGTGAAGTGGTCGCCACGTTTTGTGAAATGGTCGCCATGTTTTGTGAAGTGGTCGCCACGTTTTGTGAAGTGGTCCCCCTCTGGCACAAGTCTTCAGACTTGTGCCTCCCTTTCATTAAAAAATACACATTTGCAACCATGAGTTCCAAGTATAAGTTTCACAATCCTGATGCGATATATTTTGTTACCTTTTCAGTTATAAACTGGATTGATGTTTTTACAAGAAACCTCTATAAAGATATTTTAATTGACAGCATAAAACATTGCCAAAAAGAAAAAGGCTTGGTAGTTCATTGTTGGGTTATTATGACCAATCATGTACACATGATTATTTCTAAAAACGGAACTTGGGTATTGCCTGCTATAATGCGCGACCTTAAAAAGTTTACAGCTTATAAAATTACAGGGGCTATTATGGAAAACTCATAAGAAAGCTGGCGCGAATGGATGTTTAATCTTTTTAAACGGGCTGGTGAAAGAAATTCCAACAATACAAACTGGCAGTTTTGGCAACAGGATAATCATCCTGTTGAATTAACTGATGCAAGAATGCAAGAACAAAAATTAAATTACATACATGAAAATCCTGTGCGGGCAGGATTTGTTTATAACCCTGAAGACTATGTGTACAGTAGCGCAACGGATTATTGCGGCAGCAAAGGGCTTATTGACTTAGTGCTGCTTGAATGATAGTAGGGCACAAGTCTGAAGACTTGCGCCAGTGGGGATGATAGTAGGGCACAAGTCTGAAGACTTGCGCCAGTGGGGTAATTTCTAAAAACGGAGCTTGGGTATTGCCTGATATAATACGCGACCTTAAAAAGTTTACAGCTTATAAAATTACAGGGGCTATTATGGAAAACTCACAGGAAAGCAGGCGTGAATGGATGTTTAATCTTTTTAAACGTGCAGGCGAAAGGAACTCCAATAATACAAACTGGCAATTTTGGCAACAGGATAATCACCTCATTGAATTAAGTGATGCAAAAATGCAGGAACAGAAATTAAATTACATACATGAAAATCCTGTGCGGACAGGATTGGTTTATAATCCCGAATAATATGTTTACAGCAGTGCAACGGATTATTGTGGTAGTAAAGGACTTGTTGACTTGGTGCTGCTTGAATGATAGTATGGCACAAGTCCGAAGACTTGCGCCAGTGGGGGAAAATATCAATCCAGCCAATGGTTGTAAATGTTACAAAATATAAACCGCCCGGAAAAGTTTTATAAACTTCAGACATTTGTTGTTTGCATATATGCAAAAATGATAATTTTTAGATCAGTATATGATTGAAGTAAAACTTCCAAACACAAAACCCACGAAGCACAGCTTCGCGGGTACGGGGATGCTGCGCTTATGTATTTGAGTAATTTCATTTAAAACAAAAGTTATTCAACAATAAATTTATTTACCAATCTTTCTTTTTCTGTTTGCAAAGAAACAATGTACATGCCTTTTGCAAGTGTGCTGCAATTGACATCCTGTGTAAAATAACCGCCTGCGCTACCCCCAACCCCTGAAGGGGAGAGCCCTCGCGCTGCACTGTAAATTATTTTTCCGGTTATATCTATTATTTTTAATTCAACTTTTTTTCCTTTTAGGTGCTGCGCATTTACAAACAGCTTTTGCCATGATGCTATGTAGGTAACAAACAACTCCGCTCCCCTCTCTAATGGAAAGGGGTTGGGGGTGAGGTTTGTAAGTGTATCACAGGGGCTGCCTGACATTGCAGACAGTGTATAATCTGGATTATTGGGTAAACCTACGTAAGTTCTTTTGCCGCCAAGATAAAATGAGTAGGTTTGTAAATCACATGCTGAGCCTAAGCTGTTAGGAGAGTTAATGGTGCTTAAATACATATTGGTATTATTATACATGGTATCCTGATATGGATAGTACTGATAATAATTTGTAGCTAAATAAATTTTACCGTCAGGAGCTAATTTAAGAAATCCCATAGTTTCATTAAATTGAGTTTGCCATAATGTATCACCGCTGGCAGCTATATTGGTTGCCGTTAAATCAAACTGATACAGACGCGATGTATCAGTTGATAGCTGAGGAATACTGGTAATATACAATAAACTGTCATTGGGAGAAAAACATGCTCCCCAGAAGTTTCTCAAAAATAATTGCGGGTTTTCTGTGTATATGGTTTGCAAATTACTTAATTGCCCTGTGCACCTGTCAAAATCATACAATTCCAATGTTCCTGCCAAAGTATAAGCTATCATTTTATTTCCTTTATTAGAAAATTGAATTCTGCTGAATCCATGATAAGTAGCAAACCCAATATTTTGTGGAATGGAATCGGAAACCCCTGAGGAGGTAATAAGATATTTATAAAAAGTGTTGTTAATGTTATTCCATCTTCGGTTAATAACCCACCAGTCTCTGCCGTTGCCATGCTTTATGGCTGTTAGTCCGTCAGCGCTTTTGTAATTATGCAACTGCACATTTTTTTGAATCACTTCGCCTAATCCGCCATTGGCGCTCATGTCAACTATTGAATAATATAAGCCATAATCTAACGTTACACCAATATTAAAAATATAATAAAGGCTATCTGAATCCGGAAATGGAACAATGGTTATTTCATTATACCACCCCCCCCCCTTCATAGAGTCTCCATTAGCCATTACCTGGTGGTTGCTATTATATGCTTTAACGGGGTCTGTACCTGCAATAATAACAGTAGGGTCATAGGAAACATAAAATAAAAGATTTCCGCTGCTGTCGGCAATGCTGGCACAACTGCCGCGCGATTTTACCATGCTGCTGCCTGTTATGATATTGGCAGTATCACTAAAATCAACCAGCGCACTGTCGCCAAAGCACCACACGCTGCCTTGATTTTGCGCATTTGTAAAATAAGCGCAGCATATAAGAAATGCTGCGCTTATGAATCCGAGTAATTTCATTTTATGGCAAGGATTATTCAACAACAAATTTATTTACCAGTTTTTCTTTTTCCGTTTGCAAAGAAACAATGTACATGCCTTTTGCAAGTGCGCTGCAATTAACATCCTGTGTAAAATAACCTCCTGCGCTACCCCCAACCCCTAAAGGGGTGAGCACTCGCGCAGTGTTGTAAATTAACTTACCTGTAACATCGTATAGGGTTAGCGTTATATTTTTTCCTTTTAAATGCTGCGCATTAACAAACAATTTTTGCCATGATGCTATGTAGGTAACAAACAACTCCCCACCCCTCCCCAAAGGAGAGGGAGCTATGCCTGTAAGTGTATCACACGCACTACCCGCTAATGCAGGAAGCATATAATCAGGATTGTTGGGCAAACCTCCGTAAGTTCTTTTGCCGCCAAGGTAAAACGAGTAGGGTTGTAAATCACATGCTGAGCCTAAGCTGTTAGGAGAGTTAATGGTGCTTAAATACATATTGGTATTATTATACATAGTGTCCTTATAAGGATAATATTGATAATAGCTTGTTGCTAAATAAATTTTACCGTCAGGAGCTAATTTAAGAAATCCCATAGATGCATTAAAATGAGTTTGCCATAATGTATCGGCACTGGCAGCTATATTGGTTGCCGTTAAATCAAGCTGATACAGCCGCGATGTGTCGGTTGATTGTATGGGTATGCTGGATATATATAATAAATTATCGTCAGGCGAAAAACATGCTCCCCAATACCAGCGTAAGGGAGCCTGTGTGAGTTCAGGGTAAATGGTTTGTAAGTTGCTTAACTGACCGGTGCACCGGTCAAAATCATATAGTTCAAGTAATCCTCTTGTATTATAAAATATCATTTTGCTCCCATTATTTGAAAAACAAACTCTGCTTAAATCAACATTAGTAGCAAAACCAATATTTTGCGGAATGGAATCGGAAACCCCTGCGGGGGTAATAAGGTATTTATAAAAAGTGTTATTAATATTATTGCATCTTCGGTTAATAATCCACCAGTCTCTTCCGTTGCCATGCTTAATGGCTGTTAATCCGTCAGCGCTTTTGTAATTATGCAACTGTACATTTTTTTGAATCACTTCGCCTAATCCGCCATTAGCGCTCATATCAACTATGGAATAATATAAACCTAACTGACTACTACCCGTTACGCCAATGGAAAAAACATAATATTGATTGTTGTTAGATGGATTATCAATAATTAAAACTTCATGGTACCAGGCTTGCATAACAATAGAATCACCATTTTGCATGATTTGATGTTGTTTATTCCAAATTTCACCATTTTGAAATGGCGGACCTCCGGCAGCCCATGTATCTGTATTATAACCTGCATAAAATAACAGGCTTCCGGCACTATCGGCAATGCTTGCACAACTGCCGCGCGATTTTACCATGCTGCTGCCTGTTATGATATTGGCAGTATCACTAAAATCAACCAGCGCACTGTCGCCAAAGCACCACACGCTGCCTTGCTTTTGTGCATTTGCAAAATAAGCGCAGCATATTAAAAATGCTGCGCTTATGAATACGGGTAATTTCATCTTATGGCAAGGATTATTCAACAATAAATTTATTTACCAATCTTTCTTTTTCTGTTTGCAACGAAACAATGTACATGCCTTTTGCAAGTGTGCTGCAATTAACATCCTGTGTAAAATAACCGCCTGCGCTACCCCCAACCCCTGAAGGGGAGAGCCCTCGCGCTGCACTGTAAATTATTTTTCCGGTTATGTTCATTATTTTTAATTCAACTTTTTTTCCTTTTAAATGCTGCGCATTAACAAACAATTTTTTCCATGATGCCATGTAGGTAACAAATAATTCCGCTCTCTTTGCTGATGTTGCAAGAGGAGCTATACCAGTTAGTGTATCACACGCACTGCCCGTTACCGCCCCCAACTCATAATCGGGATTATTGGGCAAACCTCCGTAAGTTCTTTTGCCACCAAGATAAAATGAGTAGGGTTGTAAATCACATGCTGAGCCTAAGTTGTTAGGAGAGTTAATGGTGCTTAAATACATATTGGTGTTATTATACATAGTGTCCTTATACGGATAATATTGATAATAACTTGTTGCTAAATAAATTTTACCGTCAGGAGCTAATTTAAGAAATCCCATAGATTCATTAAAATGAGTTTGTCGCAACGTATCAGCACTTGCAGCTATATTGGTTGCCGTTAAATCAAATTGATACAGCCGCGATGTGTCGGTTGATTGTATAGGTATGCTGGATATATAAAGTAAATTATCGTCAGGCGAAAAACATGTGCTCCAATACCAGGGCAATGGAGCTTGCATGAGTTGAGGATAAACAGTGTTGAGATTGCTTAACAATCCGGTGCATCGGTCAAAATCATATAGCTCCAATAACCCACCTCCATTATAATGTGCTAATTTATTTCCAGAATTAGAAAACTGCATGCGTGCAACCGCAGCATTGTTAGCATAACCAATATTTTGCGGCATAGAATCAGAAACCCCTGAAGGGGTAATAAGATATTTATAAAAAGTGTTGTTAATGTTATTCCACCTCCGGTTAATAATCCACCAGTCTCTTCCATTGCCATGCTTTATGGCTGTTAGTCCGTCAGCACTTTTGTAATTATGCAACTGTACATTTTTTTGAATTACTGCACCCAAGCCGCCATTGGCGCTCATATCAACAATGGAATAATATAAGCCTGACTGACTACTACCCGTTACTCCTATGGAAAAAACATAATATTGATTGTTGTTAGATGGATTATCAATAATTAAAACTTCATGGTACCAGGCTTGCATAACAATAGAATCACCATTTTGCATGATTTGATGTTGTTTATTCCAAATTTCACCATTTTGAAATGGCGGACCTCCGGCAGCCCATGTATCTGTATTATAACCTGCATAAAATAACAGGCTTCCGGCACTGTCGGCAATGCTTGCACAACTGCCGCGCGATTTTACCATGCTGCTGCCTGTTATGATATTGGCAGTATCACTAAAATCAACCAGCGCACTGTCGCCAAAGCACCACACGCTGCCTTGCTTTTGTGCATTTGCAAAATAAGCGCAGCATAGTAAAAATGCTGCGCTTATGTATTTTATCGCCTTCATAAAGACAAAGCTACCGCATTACGGCAAATTTTGCTTTGTGAATGCTGCCCGAAGGCGATTGAGTTATTAACAGGTAAATGCCCGCAGGATAAGAGCTGACGTTAAGCGAAAGTTGCCCGCTGCGCACATCCGTTTTATAAATACATTTTCCCGTTCCGTCATAAACGGTTAGCGTATTATCATCCGCCTTTAATCCTGTTATGGTTAAAACGGTATTTACCGGGTTGGGCATAAGCGTTATACTCTCCGTTGTTTCTTTATCATCTTTTTCGTTAACCACCGTGTTGCTTAACCTTGCGCCCGGCTCAGGCTCCACTACGGGGTGTATTTCCATGCCCAGCATGGCGGCAGCCAGGTAAATGGAATTGCCCGCCTGGTACCAGTTCATGGCGGCTATGGATTGCAGTGTGGTGGAATCATGCGCTGACAGTGCCGAATCAATGGCTAAGGTATTGAGGAAAATGCTCATCACCGTTTTGGTGTAAAGCTCAATGTCATTATCATCAACCAACGCAATATTAATGGCATCGGCAGTTGTTAAGGTGGCAACATCACTGCTGTATTGCCGCACATTTTCGAGCTTGCCTATGTTGGCATTGAGCATGGCATTGTAAAATGCACGGAAGGATAGTTTACAGCTTCACAAGCTTTTTTGCAATGGTGCTTTTTTCTGTGTGGATAGTTAAAAAATAAACACCATTGGGAAGAAAAGATAAATCCAACTCATAAAGCGTTTGCGCTACTTTTTTTTCAAAAACAATTTCTCCCATTGAATTAAAAATGGTTGCTTCTTTTATCTTAGTGCTGCTGTGTTGCTGATACTGAAAAGCAATTTTGTTAAAGAATGGATTAGGAAAAATATTGATGGCATTTTGTTCTGTTATTTCTTTTACAGAAGTTAAAGTATCGCAAATGCTTCCTGTTAAAGCCCCCAACTCATAATCCGGATTATTAGGTAAACCAAGATATGTTCTTTTGCCTCCGAGATAAAAACTGTAAGGCTGAAAATTACATGCCGTACCTAAACTATCAGGCTGGTTTATTACTGATAGGTTCATGTTGAATACGTTGTAAACGCTGTCTGGATAAGGATAAGGAAACATTAATTGATTATCATACCATGATGACATATAAATTTTATTATCAGGAGCTAATTTTAAACCACCTCCTGCATATTTAGGACTACTGATAGTCCAAAGAGTGTCTTTACTGGTTGCTATATTGGCTGCGTTTAAGTCATATTGAAACAAATAAGTGGTGGTGTCGCAATTAGATATGTATAACTTACTTTCATCAGGAGAAAAGGCAACACTCCACAATGCCGGTGTGGGCGATACTAATACTCCGGTTTGTATTTGATGTTGTAATGTTAACTGCCCTGTACATCTGTCAAAATTCAAAATTTCTATCAGTCCGTTATAACTGGTTACAGCAACTTTATTTCCCGAAGGTGAAAATGCAATATCAGCATTGTTAGAATAGATAGGACCACCTACATTTTGCTGAGTGTAATTACTTATGCCGGATGGGGTTATTAAATAAGTTAAAAACTCATTGGAAGGATTAAACTGTGGGTCGCGCCTGAATATTACCCACCAGTCTCTCCCATTACCATGCTTAACAGCATTCAGGCAATCTACCATATTGAAACTTTGTAATTGAACGTTTTTAACAGTTACATCACCCAATCCATTATTTAGTTTCATATCCACTATACTATAATATAAACCATGTATTGAAGCAACATCTATAGAAAATAAATAATAGGTGCTGTCATTGGCAGGATTAGGTACTATTATCATTTCATTATACCATCCTTCTCCTGCGATTGCATCACCATTTGACATTAGACTATTTTGTGCATCAAATACACGCCCAGTAAAATTACCGAATCCGGCTCTTGTTGCTGCTGAAAATAATAATTCGCCATTATTATTACTAATAGAAACACATGATCCTCTACTATCCAAACCACATGTCCCCACTATAATATTTGAAGTATCGCTAAAATCAATTAAAGCACTGTCTCCAAAACACCAAACGGAGTTTTGATTTTGAGCATAAACGAGTTCACTCAATAAAACCATTAGAATGATTAACAGTTTTTTCATCTCTTAAAATTAAAGCCTGCCTTACAAAGATAAGGCAGGCTTTAAAAGATAATTGTATTTTTTTACTTAATTTTTACCAGTATGTTGTTAAACAGCATTTTATTATCATGGTAAATTTTCACCATATAAAAGCCTTCTTCTAAACCGGTAACATCAATTCTGCTGCTGTATGTTTTTAATAACACCACCCTGCCTGTAACATCATAAATTTTTACTGTGGCATCATCAGGCAGTTCACCCGCAAAATAAATTTCACCGGTTGCGGGGTTAGGATACATGTTTATTGCTGCACCTGATACATCATCGTTATCGTTTGGTTTATCAGGTATGTTATTATTAACCTTACGTAATGCCGGTAATTCAGGCGAATAATATTCTTTACCGAGCAAGGCTGCCGCCTGGTAAACGCTTAAACCTGCCACCAGCCAATGCTGTTCAAATATGCTTTCGAGCGCAGTTGTATCAGAAGCATCAAGGGTATCACCCACAGCCAGTTTTTTAATGATAAGGCTATTAATAAACCGGCTGTTTTCCTCCATTGCATTGTCTTCTGTTATGCTCCCATTAATGGCTTCGGCAGCCACCAGATCATTACTTTGCAAGGTGCGGTTAACAGAATCCAACCTGCCTATGTTGGCAGTAAGCATGGTATTATAAAATGTGCGGAAGGATAGTTTAAAGCTTCACAAGCTTTTTTGTAATGGTATTTTTTTCTGTGTGAATAGTTAAAAAATAAATACCATTTGGAAGAAAAGATAAATCCAACTCATAAAGCGTTTGCGCTACTTTTTTTTCAAAAACAATTTCTCCCGTTGAATTAAAAATGGTTGCTTCTTTTATTTTAGTGTTGCTGTGTTGCTGATACTGAAAAGCAATTTTGTTAAAGAATGGATTAGGAAAAATATTGATGGCATTTTGTTCTGTTATTTCTTTTACAGAAGTTAAAGTATCGCAAATGCTTCCTGTTAAAGCCCCCAACTCATAATCAGGATTATTAGGCAAACCTACGTAAGTTCTTTTGCCTCCGAGATAAAAACTGTAAGGCTGAAAATCACATGCCGAACCTAAACTATCAGGCTGGTTTATTACTGACAAGTTCATGTTGTACATATTATAAACAGTATCCTGATAAGGATAAGGAAAAATAATTTGATTATCATACCATGATGACATATAAATTTTATTATCAGGTGCTAATTTTAAACCGCCTCCTGCATATTGTGGGCTGCTTATAGTCCAAAGCGTGTCTTTTGATAAAGTAATATTAGGTGCATTCAAATTATATTGAAACAAATAAGTGGTATCATCTGCTGTTGTTACATATAATTTGCTTGCATCGGGTGATAAAGCACAACTCCATGTATATGGCACTGATGGCAATGCTTCCGGTTCAATGGTAACAGGATTGCTTAATAATCCTGAGCAACGGTCAAAATCATATAGCTCTGTTAAACCAATCCAATTGGTATGTCCTCCGCTAGTTTTGTTTAATGAACCTATTGACTGAACGGAAACATTCTGAATGCTGTCAGGTGTTATTAAATAAGAATACCAGTCATTGTTGCCATTTGATAAAGAACCTGCTTTTCTGAATAATACCCACCAGTCTCTTCCATTGCCATGTTTAACAGCATTCAGGCAATCCACCTGCTGAAAACTTTGCAATTGAATATTTTTAACTGTAACTGCACCCAATCCATTATTTAGCCGCATATCAATAATACTATAGCACAAACCAAAAGTGGTAGTACTTCCAATAGAAAATAAATAATAGGTGCTGTCATTGGCAGGATTAGGCACTATTACCAATTCCTGATACCATCCTTTGCCAAATATAGAATCACCATTAGCCATTATTGAATTTGTGGAGTTAAAAACAATGGTTGAAAATGCGGGATTTGAACCTGAATAAGGCATTGTTGCTGCATAAAAAAGTAAATTCCCGTTATTGTCTGAAATGCTGACACAGCTTCCTCTACTATCCATACCGGATTGAAAAGTTACAGGTACTCCCGAACCAAAATCTATTCCCGCACTATCACCAAAGCACCAAACAGAATTCTTGTTTTGTGAAAAGCAAAAAAAATGGCAGCAACAGAGTGTTGCTGCCATTAGTAAACATTTTAAATTATTTAATAACCACAAACCGCTTTTTAAAGTATTCGCCTGTTTCATTCTTTATTCTAATATTATACACTCCGTCAGAAAGCGAAGATACATCTATTACACCACTGCTGCTATTATTTTGCTTTTTCAATAATAACCTGCCGTAAAGGTCATAAACCTGCATTTCGTTTTTGCCTTCAGGCATTCCGCTAGCATACAATGTACTGTTGGCGGGGTTGGGATATAACCTCACTCCCTCCCGATAGCTATCGGGATTCTCCAAAGGAGAGGGAGCAATACCTGTGATTGTATCACACACACTTCCCGCTAACGCTCCCAAATCATAATCGGGATTATTGGGCAAGCCGTAATATGTACGTTTACCGCCTAAGTAGAAACTGAACGGTTGATAATTACATGCTGCGCCAATATTATCAGGCTCGTTAATTACACTCAGGTTCATGTTTATGTAATTATACATGCTATCTGCATAAGGATAACTGTTTACACCCGGGCTTTTATAAGCACGGCTGTAATAAATTTTTCCATCAGGAGCTAAACGTACTGCTCCGGGTTCAATTGGAAATAAATAATCATCAAGTGTATCGCAGCTTGCAGGAATATCTGATGCAGTAAGATCAAACTGTAATAAATAGCAATTAAGCAACAATGGATAGCGATTGGTAGCAATATAAAAAACACTGTCATTGGGAGAATAAGCCCCCTCCCAAAAAACTCTGTTGTAAGGGAGTGAGGTTATTTCAGGATAAATGACATGAGGATTGCTGATGACACCGCTGCAACGGTCAAAATCAAATTCGCACATATAGCCATAAAGATTAATATTCATAATCTTAGTATAAGAGTTATTGAATATAATTTTTTGGAAATCCATGTCCATGGCATCATTAAAATCATAAAACACGGGATTAGAAATGCCATTAGACGTAACTAAAAAAACAGCAAAGCGATTTAATGTAGTAAGGTTAGCATCCGAAAATTTAGTAACTAACCACCAGTCCCTGCCATTGCCATGCTTAACAGCCTGCAAACAATCGGCTATACGGTGATTAGTAATCTGCTGCCCTTTGATAATAACCTCACCTAAACCGGGTGTTCCCCATACGGTATTCATATCAATAATGGCATAAAAAATACCGTCAATAAATCCACGAACATTAGTATAAAATACATAATATTTATTTTGTCCGTCAGAGAAAGGTACTATCTGCAACTCATTATATGCTCCCCCCCCCCCCCATGGGATATGAGTTAGTCATGGTATCATGTAAGGCATTCCACACCATAGTTCGTGCAATGGTCATATAAGTATTACTATAAAATAAAAGATTACCGTTGTTGTCTGCTATGCTAACACATGAGCCTCTGCCTTCAACAGATGAGGTAAAAGGAACAGGGTTATTTATGTTACTAAAATCAATTCCTGCGCTGTCGCCAAAGCACCAGATGCTATTTCTGTTTTGTGCAAAAGAATGGGTGGCGGTTATTATCAGAAGCAGTACAACGCTTTTTTTCATACAGCAAATTTACTCAAAAAAAGGGGCTTTTTAAGCCCCCTTTTTTGTTTTTATTTACCTTATAACAGTTAATTTACTTGTTTGCTTAAACGTTTTGTTTATAAGCAAATGCCCCGTATAAACTCCCGGTGAAAATCCGGCAACTGAAAATGCTGTTTTGCTATCGTTCTTGCCAAGCTGAATTGTTTTTACCATCATACCCATGTTGTTGTAAATAACAAGGCTTGAGTTTTCTCCGAAAATACTATCATATTCAAACAGTACATTTTCTGAAGCCGGATTGGGGTAAAACCTCACCCCAACCCTCTCCAAAGGAGAGGGAGCAATACCTGTGATTGTATCACACACACTTCCCGCTAACGCTCCCAAATCATAATCGGGATTATTGGGTAAACCTAAATATGTACGTTTACCGCCTAAGTAAAAACTGAAGGGCTGAAAGTTACAGGTAGCTCCTAAACTATTAGGCTCATTAATTACTCCCAAATTCATGTTTATGTAATTATACATGGTGTCTGCATAAGGATAGCTGTTTGCAGTGAGACTTTTGTAGGCACGACTAAAATATATTTTACCATCAGGGGCTAAACGTACTGCACCTGTTCCAATAGGTACTATTGCCGAATCTAATGTATCGCAGCTTGCCGGAATATCAAACGCTGTTAAATCATACTGTAACAGATAGCTATAATTAACACCGGATACAGTATTTGTAGTAGCATAAAAAACGCTGTCATCAGGAGAATACGCGCCCTCCCAAAAAATTCTGTTATAAGGAAAAGTGGTTATTTCAGGATAAATAACATGAGGATTGCTGATGACACCGCTGCAACGGTCAAAGTCAAACTCGCACATATAACCTACAGTATTTATGTTCATTATTTTTGAACAGGAGGTATTAAATATTATTTTTTGAAAATCCTGGTCAAATGCTATTCCAAAATCAAAATGGAATGGACCTGATATGCCGCTGGGAGTTATAAGGTATTCTATAAACCTGTCGGTATGTGTTAAATTAGCATCTGACATTTTTGTAACTAACCACCAGTCCCTGCCATTGCCATGCTTAACAGCCTGCATGCAATCGGCTATTCTGTTTGTATTTATTTGCTGCCCTTTGATAACAACCTCTCCCAAACCGGGCGTTCCCCATACGGTATTCATATCAATAATGGCATAAAAAATACCATCAAGTCCTCCTGTAACATTTTTATAAAACAGGTAATATTTATTCTGTCCGTCAGAGAAAGGTACTATCTGCAACTCATTATATGCTCCCCCCCCCCCCCATGGGATATGAGTTAGTCATGGTATCATGTAAGGCATTCCACACCATAGTTCGTGCAATGGTCATATAAGTATTACTATAAAATAAAAGATTACCGTTGTTGTCTGCTATGCTAACACATGAGCCTCTTCCTTCAACAGATGAGGTAAAAGGAACAGGGTTATTTATGTTACTAAAATCAATTCCTGCGCTGTCGCCAAAGCACCAGATGCTATTTCTGTTTTGTGCAAAAGAATGGGTGGCGGTTATTATCAGAAGCAGTACAACGCTTTTTTTCATACAGCAAATTTACTCAAAAAAAGGGGCTTTTTAAGCCCCCTTTTTGTTTTTATTTACCTTATAACAGTTAATTTACTTGTTTGCTTAAACGTTTTGTTTATAAGCAAATGCCCCGTATAAACTCCCGGTGAAAATCCGGCAACTGAAAATGCTGTTTTGCTATCGTTCTTGCCAAGCTGAATTGTTTTTACCATCATACCCATGTTGTTGTAAATAACAAGGCTTGAGTTTTCTCCGAAAATACTATCATATTCAAACAGTACATTTTCTGAAGCCGGATTGGGGTAAAACCTCACCCCAACCCTCTCCAAAGGAGAGGGAGCAATACCTGTGATTGTATCACACACACTTCCCGCTAACGCTCCCAAATCATAATCGGGATTATTGGGTAAACCTAAATATGTACGTTTACCGCCTAAGTAAAAACTGAAGGGCTGAAAGTTACAGGTAGCTCCTAAACTATTAGGCTCATTAATTACTCCCAAATTCATGTTTATGTAATTATACATGGTGTCTGCATAAGGATAGCTGTTTGCAGTGAGACTTTTGTAGGCACGACTAAAATATATTTTACCATCAGGGGCTAAACGTACTGCACCTGTTCCAATAGGTACTATTGCCGAATCTAATGTATCGCAGCTTGCCGGAATATCAAACGCTGTTAAATCATACTGTAACAGATAGCTATAATTAACACCGGATACAGTATTTGTAGTAGCATAAAAAACGCTGTCATCAGGAGAATACGCGCCCTCCCAAAAAATTCTGTTATAAGGAAAAGTGGTTATTTCAGGATAAATAACATGAGGATTGCTGATGACACCGCTGCAACGGTCAAAGTCAAACTCGCACATATAACCTACAGTATTTATGTTCATTATT
The DNA here is from genome assembly GCA_037045145.1 of Bacteroidia bacterium. Classification (NCBI taxonomy): domain Bacteria; kingdom Pseudomonadati; phylum Bacteroidota; class Bacteroidia; species Bacteroidia bacterium. The sequence goes on along the minus strand of JBAOIA010000012.1, from coordinate 962 downwards.
TTTGAACAGGTTGTATTAAAAATTATTTTTTGAAAATCCTGATCAAATGCTATTCCAAAATCAAAATGGAATGGACCTGATATGCCGCTGGGAGTTATAAGGTATTCTATAAACCTGTCGGTATGTGTTAAATTAGCATCTGACATTTTTGTAACCAGCCACCAGTCCCTTCCATTGCCATGTTTAACAGCCTGCAAACAATCGGCTATACGGTGGTTACTAATCTGCTGCCCTTTGATAATAACCTCGCCCAAACCGGGCGTTCCCCATACGGTATTCATATCAATAATGGCATAAAAAATACCATCAAGTCCTCCTGTAACATTTTTATAAAATAAATAATATTTATTCTGCCCGTCAGGAAAAGGTACTATTTGTAACTCATTATATACCCCCCCCCCCCCCATGGGATATGAGTTGGTCATGGTATCATTCAAGGCATTCCAAACTAAAGTTAAATACGTGTATGTATTACTATAAAACAATAAGTTACCTGCACCATCAGCAATGCTTGCGCAGGAACCTCGCCCACGCATAGCAGTTGTTATTGGTACAGGATTACTGATATTACTAAAATCAATACCTGCGCTGTCGCCAAAGCACCAGATTGAATTTCGGTTTTGTGCAGTTGCATAAAAACTCGTTGCCAAAAAGAAAACAATAAATAATTTTCCTGATTTCATACCTCAAATATAAAAAAAAATCCCGCCTCATTAGCGGGATTTTTTTGTAAACTATTACCTGATAATTGTTAATTTATTGGATTGGCTGTAAGCATTGTTTATAAACACACGGCATAAATACATGCCCGGAGGCAAATCATTAATGCTAAAAGTTGTACTTATAGAACCCTTCGTCAATATGATTTTTTTAACCATTACTCCTAAGTTATCATACACCTCTATCTGTGAGTTTTCACTTACTGGTTCTGAATATTCAAATCTCACTTTTTCTTTTGCAGG